>JARRNW010000525.1:0-2958 GCA_037384565.1 Candidatus Thiodiazotropha sp. | reverse complement strand
GCCAATTATGTATAGCGCCTGAAAACTTCGGGTAAGGCCCTATACTCCTGCATGATCAATGAGCAGGGTGGTGTTGTGGATGACCTGATCGTCTACTACCTCACTGATGAGTGCTATCGCATGGTGGTGAATGCGGGTACCACGGAAAAGGACCTGGCCTGGATTCGCGATAAGGCCAATGGTTTTGACCTGACCATCAAACCCCGGCGTGATCTGGCGATGATCGCGATTCAGGGGCCCAACGCCCGTTCCAAGACACTTCCTTTACTCTCAGAAGCCTTGCAGGCGAGTGCCATGGACCTCAAACCCTTCAATGCGGTTGCGGATGGTGAATGGTTTGTGGCGCGCACCGGCTACACGGGAGAGGATGGTTTTGAAGTCATGCTGCCGGGGGATCAGGCCGTGGGGTTCTGGAACAGTCTGCACCAGGCGGGGGTGGCGCCCTGCGGCCTGGGTGCCCGGGATACCCTGCGTCTCGAGGCGGGGATGAATCTGTACGGTTCCGACATGGATGAAACCACCTCGCCCCTGGAATCCGGACTGGGGTGGACCATTGCCTGGGAACCGGGGGAGCGGGATTTTATCGGCCGCGAGGCGCTGACGACCCAGCAGAACGATCCGGGCCGAAAACAGTTTGTCGGTTTGGTCTTGACCGGTCGAGGGGTGCTGCGCAACCATCTGACCCTGCATCAGGGCGAGGATCAGGTCGGAGAGATCACCTCCGGGGGGTTCGCCCCCACACTCGAACGCTCCATCGCCTTTGCCCGGGTCTCTCCTGGTATTGGGGAAACCTGCGAGGTGGAGATGCGTGGCAAGCGTGTCGAGGCCCGGGTGGTCAAACCGCCGTTTGTCCGCCAGGGGAAAGCGGTGGTGTCGATCTGAGACCCTGAGTGAACCGATTCCGCGCGACGATTGCGCCGGATTGAACGAACAGCAATTTAATTCCAGAAGGAAAACAACATGAGCACTACACCTACCGATCGTCGCTATGCGAAATCTCATGAATGGATCAAAGACGAGGGGGATGGCAGCTTCACGGTCGGTATCACCGACCATGCCCAGGAACTACTGGGTGATCTGGTTTTTGTCGAACTTCCCGAAGTGGGTGCTACGCTCGAGGCGGGCGGGGATTGCGCGGTGGTGGAGTCGGTCAAGGCGGCTTCCGATGTCTACAGTCCGCTCAGTGGTGAAGTGATCGCCATCAACGAGGCACTCGACAGCGCACCTGAAACCATCAATGAGGACGCCTTCGGAAATGGCTGGATGTTCAAGATCAAACCCAGTGACCCGTCGGAGTTGAATGCTCTGATGGATGCCGCAGCCTATGATCAGTTGGTTGCCGAAGAGGACTGATACACCCCACTACATTACTGAGTCTGTCATGCCGTTCATTCCACATACCGATCAAGACGTCGAGGAGATGCTTGCGACCATTGGTGTCGCCGGTATCGATGACCTATTCGATGAGATACCGCCCACTCTGAGATGCGGCAAGCTCGAGGCGATTCCTTCCGGGTTGCCCGAAATGGAGGTCTCCCGTTTGATGCATGCCCGGGCCCGGGCGGATGGGCAGCCCCTGTGTTTCATCGGCGCGGGGGCCTACGACCACCATATTCCGGCAGCGGTCTGGGAGCTGACTACCCGGGGCGAGTTTTACACTGCCTATACCCCCTACCAGGCAGAGGCGAGCCAGGGCACCCTGCAGCTGCTCTATGAGTACCAGTCGATGATGACCGCTCTCACCGGGATGGATGTGTCGAATGCCTCCCTGTATGACGGCGCCTCGGCATTGGCCGAAGCGGTCCTGATGGCGGTGCGGGGGAACCGCAGGTCCAAGTCCAAACGGGTGTTGATTCCGCGCACCCTGCACCCTGTCTATCGCAAGGTGGTCAGAAGCATCGTGCGCAATCAACAGATCGAATCGGTGGAGATCGGTTACGACCCGGAGAGCGGGCAGCTGGATCGGCAGGCGCTGGAAACCCACGGGGGTGAGGATTTCGCGGCTCTGGTCATCCCGCAACCCAATTTCTTCGGGGTGTTGGAGCCGGTGGATGAGTTGACCGACTGGGCTCATCGGAACGGCATGTTGGCGATTGCGGTGGTGAATCCCCTGGCCTTGTCGGTACTCAAGCCCGCCGGTGCCTGGGGGGAGTTGGGTGCGGATATCTGTTGTGGCGAGGGGCAGCCCCTGGGTGCGCCCTTGGCATCCGGTGGTCCCTATTTCGGATTTCTCTGTTGCACGGATGCCCTGGTTCGGCAGATGCCGGGACGGATTATTGGCAAGACCGTGGATCTGGACGGCAAAACCGGATATACCCTGACCCTGCAGGCCCGGGAGCAGCATATCCGGCGTTCCAAGGCGACCTCGAACATCTGCACCAACCAGGGATTGATGGTTACCGCGGCCACCATTCATATGAGTCTGATGGGTGGGGTGGGGCTGCAGCGGGTTGCCGCGGCCTGTCACGCCAATACCGCCAGGCTGGTCGAGGCGCTTTCAAGTCTGCCCGGGGTTGCAACCCGTTTCTCAGGGGCGGTATTTCATGAGTCGGTGTTGACCCTGCCCATTGAAACCAAGCAGGCATTGCGAACCCTGGCGGCGCACAATGTTCTGGGCGGTTTCGATCTGTGTGAGGACTACCCGGAGTTGGGCAATGTGGTGCTGGTCTGCGCCACCGAGCTGCGTAGTGATGAGGATATCGCGACCTATCGCAGCAAGCTGCAGCGGGTGATCGAATCACAGATGCAGACCCCTTGTCAGTTGAAACCGGATTGGTGAACGCATCATGATCTATGAACATTCACGCGCCGGGCGGCGCGCCACGGCACAGGCCCCTCTGGAAATGGCGGAACTGAGCGGAATACCGGCGGAACTGCGGCGCCAGGAACCACCGGCGCTGCCCCAGGTATCCGAGATGCAGGCGGTTCGCCACTATACCCGCCTGTCACAGAAGAACT
>JARRNW010000524.1:0-4713 GCA_037384565.1 Candidatus Thiodiazotropha sp. | reverse complement strand
AGAACGGTGAGATCTTCGATTTCAAGGACAATGATACCAGTGCCTGGAATCCTCAAATAGGCTATTTCATGGAACTCGATTCCGCCAACCAGGGACGGGTTACATTGTCACGAAAAACCCGCTTGCCAACCATCAAGGACCGTTACTCCTACCGTTTTGGCACCGCCCTGCCCAACCCCGATCTGGAAGCGGAGAAATCGACTACCCTGGAGTTTGGTTGGGTGCATCGATTCGGTCACTGGGCGCGCCTGGACAGCGCGGTGTTCTACAGCGATATCCGTGATCTGATCGAATCTGTCGATATCAATTCCGATGTTTATCAATTGCAGAATGTGGGCAAGGTCAGCTCTAAGGGGGCGGAGTTGGGGCTGGAGGTCTGGTTGGGAAATGGGTGGGAGGCCGGCGGCAACTACAGCTATTTGAAGCAGGAGAACAGGAGTTCCGATCTCAAGTTGACCAATGTGCCTGAGCATAAAGCCCAGGCCTGGTTGACCTGGCATGTGACCGATCCCTTCAGTTTCACCGCTGATACACACTACGAGAGCGAGCGTTACACCAGCAGTGACGGTTCACGGGAGGCGGACAGCTTCACGGTGTTTGGTCTGCGCGCCGGTTACGAGTTTACCCAGGGTTTGGTCGGGCGTCTCGGGGTCAGCAATCTGAGCGACGAGAACTACGCCTATCAAGAGGGATATCCGGAAGCCGGACGTACCTGGTACGGCAACCTGAGTTACCGGTTTTAAGCCCAGGGAGAAGATCATGAAAAGACTACAGCGAGTCCTGGGCATGGTTGCCTGTTTGATGGGCCTCCAGGTTCAAGCCAAAACCCAACTCACGGTGATGACCAGCTACCCCGAATCGGTAGTGTCGCGATTCGAAGAGGCCTTTGAAAGCCGCTATCCGGATATCCGCTTGCAGATTCTGTGGCGTATGCCCTTCGATGCCCTGCCCTATCTGCTACAGGCGCGGCAGGGAGGCGTGGATGTGTACTGGACACCCTCTCAGCGCAACTTTCTGACCCTCAAGGCGGCCGGTGCCCTGGGTCCGATCGGCATCGACCGAGAGGGCTTGCCGGAGATCATCGGCGGGGGGCGGGTATCGGATCCGCAACACTACTATCTTGCCAGTGAGACCGCCGGTTACGGCCTCTATTATAGCCCGGAGCGATTGCGGCAATTGGGCGTACAAGTGCCGGAGCAATGGCGGGATCTGACCGGTCCGCGCTATCGGGGCGAAGTCGCGCTGCCGGTACCTTCAGGTGTGGGCTATGCTCATATGCTGGTCGATCAGCTGTTGCAATCCGAAGGTTGGGTGGCCGGATGGAATCTGTGGCGCGGGATTGCGCGCAACAGTCGCCTGATGATGTCCCGGGGAAATTTCGTCACCGACGAGGTGGCCGTCTATCCCCGAAAGACCGCCTTCAATCCCGCACAGATCGCCATTACCGCAGCCACGCCCCATCGCGCCGAAGCCGAACTTTTTGTCAGCTTCATCCTCTCGGAAGCGGGTCAAAGCCTGCTGTTTCTGCCGGAAATCCGCAAGCTGCCGATACGGCCGTCGGTCTATGCCCAGGCCCCTGAAGGCTATGCCAATCCTTTTACCCTGGAGGCCGATTTAAGCTATGACCCGAAGAAAGGTATCACTCGGCGGGGCTTGAACGCGGTCCTGTTTGATGCGGCGATCACCCATCAGCATGCGCATCTTATCGAAGCCTGGGATCTGCTGGAGCAGGCGCAGAAGGATGCCTCGCCCGTTGAACGCGAGCGCCTTGAAGAGGCCTACGCCGCGCTGACCTCCTGGCCGATCGAGGAACCGGATGAGACGTCAGAGCTGGCCCGGGCTTGTTTGAACCGGGCCGATGAGCCAGGAGCCGAAGCAGTCTGTGCTGAGGCGGAGCAAGCCTGGAACCGCTTTTTTCAAGAAGCTTATGCGCAGGCAATAAGCCGCTCGAAGGAGATATTGGCGCAGCGTCGAGGAACAAGGCCATGAACTATTGGTTAGTGCCGATTCTGCTTTGTATGGCGTGGCCGGCCTGGAGCGCACCTGAGGTCATCACCACCAATGACACCAGCCGCCGGGCCTACCTGATGCCGATGCGGGGCCTGAATGAACAGGAGCTGGCTCGCTTCAATGAGGGGCGTGGCCTGTTTACCCAGATGTGGGTTATCGCACCCTCCCGGGATACCCGGGTTGACGGATTGGGTCCGCTTTATAACCGGATCTCCTGCGTGGCCTGTCATCCTGACAACGGTCGCGGCCGGGCGCCGGATGGGCCGGAGGGTGAAATGCGTTCCATGCTGGTGCGTTTGAGCATTCCGGGACCGAGCCCGCACGGCGGGCCCAGACCCCATCCAGTCTATGGCGCTCAGCTCAACGAGCAGGGAGTGCCGGGTGTGCCGGGAGAAGGCCGCGCTGAAGTGCGTTATCAGGAGTCGGTTGAGGTCATGGCTGACGGGATGCAAGTCTCCCTGCGTCGGCCCGAACTCCATCTGACTGAAGAGGGCTACGGGGAATTCGGACCGTTACTTACTTCTCCCAGGATCGGTCCGGCGATTACCGGCATGGGGTTGCTGGAGGCGGTCTCGGAGGAGGAACTGCTTTCCTGGGCCGATCCGGATGACCGGGATGGGGATGGCATCTCCGGCCGACCGAACCTTGTCTGGGATGTGGCATACGGAAAACCGGCGCTGGGCCGATTTGGATACAAAGCCAATGTAGCAACCCTGCGTCAGCAGATCGCTGGGGCGTTTATTGGCGACCTGGGCATCACATCGTCCCTGCATCGCACGCAAAACTGCACCTCCGATCAAACAGCCTGCCAACAGGCGATCAATGGCGGGGAGCCGGAATTAAGCGATACGCAGCTTGACGATATTACCTTCTATCATCAGGTATTAGCGGTGCCGGAGCGCCGAGACCGTTCATCATCAGCAGTCACCCAAGGTGAAGCACTGTTTCATCAGACCGGTTGTGCCGCCTGTCACCGACCCCGGATGCGAACCTCTAAGCAAGCACAACCGGCCAGGCTTGCAGATCAGATCATCGAGCCCTATAGCGATCTGCTGTTGCATGACCTGGGAGAGCCTCTGTCGGACGGGCGGCGTGACTTTCAGGCCTCGGGCCGTGAGTGGCGTACCGCGCCGTTGTGGGGCATCGGGCTTGCCGAAATCGTTGCCGACGAAGTGGGATATCTCCACGATGGACGTGCGCGCAATCTGCTCGAAGCGATTCTCTGGCACGGTGGCGAGGCTGCGGGCAGTCGGGAGCGCTTTAAGGCGTTGGATTCCACACAGAGAGACCGTTTACTGACCTTTCTGAAATCCCTGTGAGCGGTGTGTCCGTTTAGGAGCCAACCCGCGGTGGTTCGCTCCGGGATTATCCTAAGCGCAAGCGGTTATTCGGATTCAGAACAAAATGGGGCTTACTTAAGAAAACCGTAAATGTACGCCAATCACCTCGAATTGACGCAAATTTGAGATCGTATAGCTAAAAAGCTATTTGTGATATTTGCAATGATATGTTCTCAGTTGTGGTCTTCTTTCCATAAGAAAGTGCTATTCCATTCTGGTCCTGTTTTTCTCACTCGAATACTATTTTTCGGTTGAATAAGGATCTTCAGCTAAAATATACGAACGCAAATCGGCTTTGCGTGGGTGATTATTAAGCCACTCGCGAATCTCTTTTAATTTTAAGTAAGTCTCCTCGCCAAATTTCGCCCTATACATATCAGAAAGTGTGATTCGCGCGGTATTTTTTCGAATAGATTTTTGCCAGTGAGAGGTGAACAACCTATTTAGAGAACCCGCCAGCTTATGCTTCTTCAAATATTCCCATTCACCACTATCGAGCCACACGCCACCAACACTGGCACTGTAATCAAGGTGGTGGTCACTATCATGGGAAATCCGATACTTTTGCATGATTGTGCCTGTAACGGGACACAGCAAAGCATTTTTTGAATCTTGCATTTCAAATAAGGCGTCTTGAGAAAAAGCATACTCGGGATTTCGCTCTTTCCATGCCACATAATCTTCTATCAACAACCAACTTCCTCCGCAATCTTTGCACGTATGCGAACGAAATAAATCGTCAAGAAAGCTTGGGATTAACTCACTCCCGCTTCACACAAGGAAGAGACTTAGCTTTGTCTCAAGATGCGAACCTTTTAAACAGGTTCTAGCTATCTAAAGAAAAGCCTTTCTCACGGAACAGTTTTAACGCGGCAGCGACAACTTTAGCATCAAAATGCGTATCGTGGTTTTTCTCAATCTCATCGAGTGCGCTATCAATACCAAGGCCTGCGCGATAGGGTCGGTGAGAAGCCATGGCCTCGATATTATCGGCTACCGAGAGTATACGAGACTCAAGCAATATCTCGTCACCCTGTAACCCAAGTGGATAACCGGAACCATCGAGGTGCTCATGGTGTTGTCGTACGGTTTCTGCGATGGGCCAGGGATATTCAATCTCTTTCAGTATTTCATAACCCATATCCGGATGCTGTTTGATCAGAGAAAACTCGGCATCGTTAAGTCGACCGGGTTTGGTGAGAATTTCGCTCGGCACACTGATCTTGCCTATATCATGCACAACTGCAGCCAGATTGATTCCCTCGATCTGTGCTTCGGGAAGATCAAGTTCACGCGCGATGGCGACGGCGATTTTTGCCACGCGTTGTTGATGGCCTGCCGTATAGGGATCGCGTAATACGAC
>JARRNW010000523.1:0-5079 GCA_037384565.1 Candidatus Thiodiazotropha sp. | reverse complement strand
GGCGCTCTCGGAATCCGGGTCTCCAGAACCATTTCCATCGGGAATCAAGCCGGACCCTAACACCAGTTCCGTATAGTAAGACAATCGCATCGTATAGGAATTGCCGGAAGAATCCACAGAATATCCATACTCCTGATCGTTTCCGGATACCTCATCGTCCACCAAGAAAACGTAAGAAACGGTATCGCCGAGCGATACGCCAGTTAGATCATTATATATCGCTTCAGCTTGGCTGTTTACGCCATTCACACCAGCCCGCCCCTCGAAGGTATAGTAAAGCGGAACGGCTTGAGCGATATTCATATTCATCAAGACCGCCAAGCTGGCCGTCAGGTAGAATCTATTTGATTTCTTCATTGAAATCCAACTCCTTATGTCAATTTATTGATCTTCCCAAATATTATTCAGCAATAATCAAACCATTCCTAAAATTCATTGAAATTCAGAAAGTTGAAATACCATATTTTTTCGCTTTGTAAATTATCTCGACCCCAAACTTTAACGACCCTCAAAGCCAGAACGATCCCGGCTATGACATCCACCCTCCAACTCGTAACGTGCGGTATGAGCATATTCCGTAGGATGTGGTGAGCTGTGCGAACCGCATCATTGATGTTTGTGAAGCACTGTGCTCAGTTGTTGATGCGGTTCGCACTGCTCACCGCATCCTACGTCTGTGCTTTTGGATTTGAATAGATATCTCAGCAGTCACCGTTTGGGATAGTCTAAAGCCACTCAAAATTAGATGGTTATTTCAAATGTTAGTGCTTTCACAACGATGACTAAACGGTGATTGCTGGTATTACGATTTGACCATCGGTTACGCCCCTCCGAAGAAAGGTACGACGATCTGCCTTGGTCGATGTCTGTTCACGGCGTCTATTCGCTCTCAAACGGCCACACCCAATCCCGCGCATCCGGCATGTCGGTACCGTACTCGTGGGCGTAGTTGCGGCATTCGATCTGCATCTCGCGCAGTTTCTCCTTCACATGGGCGCCCGCCACCTGAAGCTTCGGCACCCGGTTGATCACGTCGATGGCGAGACTGAAACGGTCGATCTCGTTCTGGATCGCCAGCTCCAGTGGGGTGTTGATGTTGCCCTTCTCCTTGTAGCCGCGTACGTGCAGGTGGCGGTGGTTGGTGCGACGGTAGGCCAGGCGGTGGATCAACCAGGGGTAGCCGTGGAAGTTGAAGATGATCGGTTTGTCGACGGTGAAGAGGCTGTCGAAATCCCGGTCGGAGAGGCCGTGGGGATGCTCGCTCTCCGCGGTCATGCGGAACAGATCGACCACGTTGATGAAACGGATCTTCAGGGTCGGAAAGTGGTGGCGCAGCAGCGCGGTGGCGGCCAGGGCTTCCTTGGTGGGAATGTCGCCGCAGCCGACCATCACCACATCGGGCTCTTCGCCCTGGTCGTTGCTGGCCCACTCCCAGATGCCCAGCCCCTTGGTGCAGTGCTTGATGGCCGCGTCCATGTCCAGGTATTGCAGATGCTGCTGCTTGTCGCAGACGATCACATTGATATTGTCACGGCTGCGCAGGCAGTGGTCGGCGGTGGAGAGCAGACAGTTGACATCCGGCGGTAGGTAGATGCGGGTCACCTGGGGATTCTTGTTGACCACCACATCGAGAAAGCCCGGGTCCTGGTGGGTGAACCCGTTGTGATCCTGGCGCCAGACGGTGGAGGTGATCAGCAGATTTATTGAAGACACTGGGGCGCGCCAGGGGATCTCCTCGCAGATCGCCAGCCATTTGGCGTGCTGGTTGTACATGGAGTCGATGACGTGGACGAAGGCCTCGTAGGTGGCGAAGAAGCCGTGGCGTCCGCTCAGCACATAGCCCTCGTACCACCCCTCGAGGGTGTGCTCGGAGAGCATCTCCAGCACCCGCCCGTCCGGTGACAACTCGCCTCCGTCTGCGTCTTCCGGCAGATAGTCCGCCAGCCACAGCTTCTTGCTGACCTCGTAGATTGCGTCGAGCTTGTTGGAGCTGTTCTCGTCCGGGCCGAAGACTCGGAAATTGTTGCGGTTCTTGCGCATCACATCGCGCAGCATCTGACCCAGGGGTTTGGTGTTCATGGCGCTGATTCTGGCGGGCTGGGGTGGTGTCGTCAAACAACTCCTGCGGGCGGTAGCTGCGCATCCAGGCCTCCAGCTGCTTGAGATGGGCCGGGTTCTCGTGAATACCGCCCAGGGGCACCTGATGGGCGCGCCAGAAGCCCTCCACCTTGTGGCCGTCCACCTCCTGCGGACCTGTCCATCCCTTGGGGGTGCGCAGGATGATCATGGGCCAGTGGGCGCGGGTCGCCTGGCCGCTCTCCCGGGCGCTGCGCTGGATCGAGCGGATCTCCTCCAGGCAGCGGTCGAGGGTGCCCGCCATCAGCTGATGCATGGTGCGGGGATCGTCTCCTTCGACGAAGTGGGGGTTCCAGCCATAACCTCTGAAGAGGCTGGCCAGCTCCTCGCCGGGGATGCGCGAGAGCAGGGTCGGATTGTTGATCTTGTAGCCGTTCAAATGCAGGATCGGCAGCACCGCGCCGTCGCGGATCGGGTTGAGGAATTTGTTCGAGTGCCAGGCGGTGGCGGCCGGTCCGGTCTCTGCCTCCCCGTCGCCCACGGCGACCGCCACCAGCAGGTCCGGATTGTCGAAGGCGGCGCCGAAGGCGTGGGAGACGGAGTAGCCCAGCTCGCCGCCTTCGTGGATCGAGCCGGGGGTCTCTGGCGTACAGTGACTGCCGATGCCGCCGGGAAAGGAGAACTGCTTGAAAAAGTGGCGCATGCCCTCCTCGTCCTCGCTCTTGTCCGGATAGATCTCTGAGTAGGTGCCCTCCAGATAGACCGGCGCCAGCACCCCCGGCGCCCCATGGCCGGGGCCGGCGAGGAAGATGGCCTGCTGCTGCTGTTCCCTGATGATGCGGTTGAGGTGGGTGTACATGAAGGAGAGGCCGGGGCTGGCGCCCCAGTGGCCGAGCAGTCGGTCCTTGATGTGTTCGGGTTTGAGGGGTTCGCGCAGCAGCGGGTTCTGCTTCAGGTAGATCATGCCCGCCGCCAGGTAGTTGCAGGCTCGCCAGTAGGCGTCTATGTGCGACAGTGCCTCATCGGAAAGCACCGCTTGGTTTTCGGCTGAAATGCTCATCAATTTCTCTCCCTGTTTCACTGATAAAGTTGGTGGCGTCCGGCGAGCATGGACAGCCTGGACGCAGACTGCCCTGGGCCATCCCCGTCGGCGGCGATAGATGCATCATCTGGCGAGGCACCGTTGCGTCGCCCTGGCAATCGCCAGCTCCTCATTGGTGGGGATCACCATCACCTGCGGCGTTTGTTCCGCCTGGCTGATGATCGTTGCGTGGCTGGCATTGCGTTGTGCATCGAGGCGTATGCCGAGACAGGAGAGGCCCATACAGACTTCGTCACGCAGATCGGCGTCGTGTTCCCCGATGCCGCCGGTGAAGACCAAAGCGTCCAGGCCACCCAGCACCGCCGTGTAGGCACCGATGTACTTGCGTACCCGGTGCACGAAGATATCGATGGCCAGGCGGGCCTGCGCGTCGCCGTGCCGGGCTCGCTCGCGTATGGTCCGCATGTCGGTTTCGCCGCACAGCCCCCGTAATCCCGATTCCCGGTTCAGCAACTGTTCCAGCTGGTCAGCGGTCATCCCGGTCTGGCGCTGCAGATGGATGAGTATGGAGGGATCGAGATCTCCGGCACGGGTACCCATCACTAGCCCCTCCTGGGGGGTCATGCCCATGGATGTCTCGACGCAGCGGCCGCCCTCGATGGCCGCGGCGCTGGCGCCGTTGCCTAGGTGCAGGGTGATCAGTCGCAGCGCGTTCGGGGCGCGTCCCAGATGCTGCGCAGCCTCGTTCGCCACGTATTCGTGGGAGATGCCGTGAAAGCCGTAGCGCCTGATCTGATGGGTATCCGCCAGCGCCTTCGGCAGGGCATAGCGCCAGGCCGATTCCGGCAAGGTCGAGAAAAAAGTGGTATCGAAGACCGCCACCTGCGGCGTCTCCGGCGCTGCTTCGAGGGCGATATCGATACCCAGTGTGCTGGCGGGGTTGTGCAGCGGCGCCAGGTGGTTGAGCGCGCGTATCCGCTCCAGCACCCCAGGGTCGATACGCATGGGCGTAAGGAACCCGGCGCCCCCATGAACCACACGATGGCCGATACCGTCTATATCCTTGGCCTGGCGGAAAATCTGCCGGATCGCCCCGGCCCTGTCTCCGGCGTGCTCCGTAGCCGTCAGATCGACGATACCCCGGGAGGGCTCTCCCCCGGTGGTGAGATCGAAAATTCCATATTTCACCGAGGAACTGCCGGAATTGATGACGAGTATGATCATTTCAGCGGGTATGTTGGATCAGGAACTGGGGCCGGACCGTGGTGGGTTGTCGACAGGTTAAGCGCGCGGCGCACCTCTCAACAGGAATCCCCGTGTTTAACACCCAGTGTAGACGAGAATCTGGCCTCAGCAGGCAGCCAGCCCCTAAAGCCATCAATGTGCAGTATTGATTTTTTTCGAATCATGACAATTTCGTCATATGGGAGAAGCTGGCTGCTATTTGCCACTCGACGAAATACACCCGGGCCCGACTGCAGTATAGGGCGCTACACTAGGGGCAATGGCACTTACTTAAGGCAAACCACTCGGTTCTCGTCATTCCGGCATATGCCGGAGGAGTGGTGCATGGATGCACCGTTTACAGACCTAAGGATGGCATCCAGGGATATCGCACCGTCCCGCCTTCTGGATCCCGGCATGCACCGGGATGAGGGTGTTTTTAAGCTTTAGTAAGTACCAATCACGCTTCTGCATGCCCTTAGAATTATATTGATAGGGGCTACAAGCAAGCCCTTAACATGGCATATTTAGGTGCCGGGTTAATAAAATTACGACGCAACTATTTACTAACTTCTTTGACGCTTCTGGGGCGTGTTGGGTTGGCTGTAGGTAAAAGTTCCTCTGCAAGATTGATCCCATGACATGAAGTACAATAGGGTTTTTAACCTTATTGCTATTTTATATTCTTGTTCAATACAAATCCTATGTCAGGTCACTGAGAATCTATTAGTTAATTT
>JARRNW010000522.1:0-2976 GCA_037384565.1 Candidatus Thiodiazotropha sp. | reverse complement strand
GCGGCGGTCTGCTGCGTGACAGCGGTTGCGACGGACTGCATGGCGACCTGGACGTTGTGAACCTGTTCCCCCGCGGTCACGACGCGACCGGCGAAGGCCGTGATCAGATCCACGTTGCTGCTGATCTGTTTGTTGATCTCGGTGATATTGGTCGATATCTCGAGCGTGGCTTCCTGGGTGCTCTGGGCAAGATTCTTGACTTCCCCGGCAACGACCGCGAACCCTCGTCCGAATTCGCCGGCGCGTGCCGCCTCGATGCTCGCGTTGAGTGCCAACAGGTTCGTTTGCTCGGCAATACCACCGATGACCTTGCTGATCTCTCCGATCTGGCTGCCGATGGCCTGCAATTTCAGGACCGATTGCCCGGCAAATTCTGCCTCCTCCCCCAGCTTCTGGGTAAGCGCCTCGACTTCACCAGCCACACTTGCAGCCTTTTCGGCAGAGCGACTGATCTCGCCGATCGATGCTGAGACTTCTTCAGATGCGACTGCCACCGACTGAATGTTGGTTGCGACCGTCGCCGTGGCGTCGGAGCTTTGGCTCGAAAGATCGGTGACGTTGTCTACTGCGTTGAAGAGCTGGTATTTGACCTCTTCGTTCGGGTCGACCCATTCGACGACGTACGCTGGTTTCCCGTCGAGGTCATTGATCGTTTTCGTGTATACGCGGAAGTGGCTCAGCCCGGCCCCGAAATCCTGTTCGAATTTTGTTTCCGGCTTGCCTGCCGACAGGCATTCACGCCCGCAGTTTTCGGTCTTGCAGATGTTGGCACCCCAATTGTAACAACTCTGGTCGAGAAACTCGGACAATGGCTTGTTGAAGGCGCTCCGAACCGGGCCGTTGACATACAGCCAACGCCATTCCTTGTCGTTCGAGTTGCCGATCGCCGTAACGGAACAGGGTTGTTCACAGGAATCGACGATGCCCATGAAAAACTGCTCGCGTTCCGCTGCTACCTCGCGCATCTCTTCCACCCGTTTCCTGCTCGCTCTCAGGAACTTCGCGACGAAAAGCATGACAGGCAGGACAACAACCGGCGCTAGCAGGCTAGCCCAGCCGATAAACGGGCCTGCGGCGAGCGAAACTACGGCGATTACAGCGAAGCTCAGCCAGACCCGACGGGAGAACAGCTCGATTTGCCTGATCGTGTTCTGCACAATCGCCGGCATACTATCGTGGTCAACAAACATTTTAACCCCTCGATGTTATGGCACTGTCAATCCGCCTGGAGGGTGACATCGCTGTAATCCAGATAGCGACAGTGCTATTTGCGATTTTGGCTAGAAAGCTGGCCACCACATCCGGTATCAGCAACTTAGTCCTCGAGTTGAGGCTAACCCGCTGAACGCTACCCCGGATTGCTTGGCGAAGCCAGTATAAGGAGAATAGACGCAACACCCTTATCTATCAAGTTCTAATGGCGGAATAGAAATTCACCCAAAACACCCTTCTGTGTGCTCAGACTCGGTTCTATACAAACCAGTCCTCGTTTTCAACGGTATTAATCGCCAGGAACTCCAGGACACAAAGCCAGAGCCTCGGTTATAACCCAAAAATTAGCGGTCAGGGGCTGATGCTGTAATACCCTGAATGATAAAAGGCTGCGTTGATAAACGCAGCCTTTTGTTCACTTAGCAGGAGGATTGATAGCTTACTGAATAACCTTAAACTCAACCCTGCGGTTTTTCGCCCTGCCTTCGACTGTCCTGTTACTCACCAGCGGCATACTTTCACCAAAGCCAACAGGGGTCATCCGTTTAGCTTCGATACCTTTCGATTGCAGATATTCGAACACTGATTGGGCGCGTAGTTCTGAGAGTTTCTGGTTGTTTGCCTTTTTACCCTGGCTGTCTGTATGGGCCTGGATTTCAATATGCACTGCCGGATACTGCAATAAAAGCTTAGCGGCATCATTCAGTACGAGTTTTGCAGAAGATGTTAGTTCTGCCGAAGCTAATTTAAAATTTACTCCTGTCAGTGGCGCATTAAACAACGGACAACCCTGTTTATCTACGCTGATCCCTGCTGGTGTAGCTGGGCATTGATCAAGGGTATCGATCACACCATCCCCATCGCTATCCAGTGCGCACCCGGTGCTATCCACTGCGACACCTTGCGCGGTCTGCGGACACTGATCCTGGCTATCCTTCACCCCATCGCCATCCGTATCCAGTTCACAACCGGTACTATCAACTGCCGCGCCTGTATGTGTTTGCGGGCATTGATCCTGCAGATTCACTACACCGTCTTTATCCGAATCGAGTTGACAGCCTTCAAGGTTAACTGGCGCATTTAACGGGGTCTGAGGACACTGGTCGTTTTGATCCAGTACACCATCCTGATCGCTATCCTTAGGTTCAGTTTTTTGCTGTTTACCAAATCTATACAGTAGACCTAAACTTAATATCGAGGCGTCTTCATCAAAACTTTCCAGGTCTACACGTACCGCAAACCCATTCTCCCAGGCGTATTCCAGGCCCGCGCCAAGCGCTATCTGGGTGGAATTTTTGAGTTCATAGGGAATATCGGCAGACACATCCATCTTACCCAGGCTTGCTTTCAAATAGGCAGCCATGCCAACATGCTTCATCTCTCCCTGATTGTATAAATAATAAAGAACATTAACCGCGTTAATCGAATAGTCCAGTTTGCCCGTTGGTTTCAGGTCTGCGCTTCCTAAATCTGACAGACTTAGCTCAACGCTGAAACTTTCACTCAGATCCATGCCACCATACAAGCGGTAGCCTGTGTCAGAATCATCACCAAGTGTATATGCGGTTCCCGAGGTATCTGGTTGTAAGGTTGAACGCCCTAACCCCGCGCCGATATAAAAATGACGTTGGTAGCCTCTCTGTTGCTGCTCTGCTTGCGGCTGTTCAGTTTGTTGAGCTATCGCCTGACCGGGTAAAACAAACAACACCAGCATTGATAACACGCTACTGATTAACAACTTAGTTCGACGCAACCCGGCTAGCA
>JARRNW010000521.1:0-2979 GCA_037384565.1 Candidatus Thiodiazotropha sp. | reverse complement strand
GCAAGGGCGACAGTGTGGTGCGCTGGGGGGGAGAGGAGTTCATCGTGATCCTGCCCACCGCTGATCCGAGTGAGGCCAATGATGTGGTGAAGCGCATCATGCGCGCCGGGCTGGGGCGGCGTCCCGACCATCAGCCGGTGACAGCCAGTATCGGTGTAGCAGAGGTACAGGAGGACGCTGTCCGTGATTGGAAGAGCCTGGTCGAACTGGCCGACCATCGCATGTATCAGGCAAAAACCGGAGGTCGGGCTCGTAGTACCGGGGTCGATGGTCAGTTCCTGCTCTGGTCCCTTTGAACTGCCCGTTGTAATGTCATCTTGCCGATGTTGCAATCGTGTCGTAAATGATTGACAGCGGCTGCTTCACGGCCTAATTTCACCATGCCGTCCATCTGATGGCGGCTCCCCGTTTTTGAGATTCGCAGGGTCTTCGGACCGTCGACCGGCCCGTTGTGTGGGGGAGGCGGATCAGATCCTGTTCGGCGGCTTACCACGCTATACGGTGACTGGATATGGTGATTGAACCGTTCTGGGTTAATGAGTTCTTTCCCGGCAGGGCGCCATGATTCGCCCCGCCCTGTTGTCCGATATCGATTCACTGGAGCGGTTGGAGAATCTCTGTTTCACCACGGATCGGCTTTCGCGCCGCCAGTTTCGATACCTGCTGACCAAGGGAAAGGCAACCCTGCTGGTAAATGAGGGCGATGACGCGGATCGTCTGATCGGTTATGTGGCCGTGCTCATCAGTAAGGCGACCTCCATGGCCCGGCTCTATTCCATTGCGGTGGATCCCGATTCACAGGGCAAGAAGGTTGGCACATGTCTGCTACAGGCCGCAGAAGAGAGTGCCTGGGCGCATCGCCGAGCCTATATGCGCGCGGAGATCCGTAAGGACAACACCGCCTCGCTGACCCTTTTCGAACATCAGGGATATCGCAGGATTGGGGAATGGCGGGACTACTACGAGGATCACATGGATGCCTGGCGTCTGGAGAAGCGCCTGCATCCGGATATTTCGCCCCAGTTGAATGAGGTCGCCTACTACCAGCAGACCCTGGACTTCACCTGTGGACCTGCCGCCCTGATGATGGCAATGCACGCCCTCAATCCGTCGTTGGAACTGAGCCGTACCCTGGAACTGCGCCTGTGGCGGGAGGCGACCACTATCTTCATGACCTCGGGCCACGGAGGCTGTGGTCCCTACGGTCTGGCGCTGGCCGCGGCCAGCCGGGGTTTCGAGGTGGCAGTGTATGTGAATGATCAGGGGATTCTACTGGCCGAAACAGTGCGCAGCGACGACAAGCGGGAAGTAATGCGATTGGTGCAGGAAGAGATGATTGAAGAACTGCAGAGCCATGGGGTGCCGGTTCACAACGGCTCGTTGTCGCTGGAGGATATCGAGGGGTTCGTCTCCCATGGCAACATGGTATTGGTACTGATCAGCTCATGGATGATCTACGGGGAGCGGGAACCCCACTGGGTCATCATGACCGGTTACGATGACTATTTTGTCTATATGCATGATCCCTTCGTCGACGAGCCCATGGGCGAGACCCCTTCCGATTCGATTAACATGCCGATTCAAAAAGACCAATTCGTGAAAATGTCCCGCTATGGCAAGGCGGGCCTCAAGGCGGCACTGGTGCTGGGTAAGGAACAATGAGCGAATACCTTCTCGTAACCGACAAGGAAAACGACTGGCCGGATGCACCGGCATCTCTGACGATCGTCACCGCGAAGTCCTACCTCACAAACCCGGATTGGAGCAAACGCAGTGGCCTGCGGGTAGTCAATCTGTGCAAGAGCCAGCGCTATCTGGGCGTGGGGTACTACACCTCACTGCTTTCAGAAGCCCGTGGGCACCGGGTGATCCCCAATGTGCGCACCATCCAGGATCTCAGCCACAAGGCGATTTATAGCCTCGATACCGAGGATTTGAATAAACGGGTGCAGCGTATTCTCAACCGCCGAAAGTCGGGAGTTGGTACCCAACCGTTCAAGATCAATGTCTATTTCGGGCAATCGGAGCTGGCGAATCTGCAACCGGTGGCCCGGGAGGTGTTCGAAATCTTTCCCGCGCCTTTGCTGTTGATCGAGTTTCAGCTCAAAGGGGGGGATTGGCGCATCGACACAATCCGCCCCCGCCACCTGTCGGAGTTGACGGAGTACGAACGCGCGGAATTCGCCCAGGCGTTGGAACAGTATCTGGGCAAGCGCTGGCGCAGGCCCAAGGGACCCTCGGCGGCGCGCTACGATCTGGCAATCCTCTACGATCCCGAGGAGAAAATGTCGCCTTCGAATCGCAAGGCGATCAACGCCCTGGTCAAGGCGGCGCGCAAATTCGGTATAGAAACGGAACTCATCCAGAAACAGGACTACGGCAGGCTGGCTGAATTCGATGCTCTGTTTATCCGCGAGACCACACGCATTGATCATCACACCTACCGCTTTGCTCGCAAGGCAGCCCGGGAGGGTATGGTGGTCATCGACGATCCTGAATCGATTCTGCGCTGCACCAATAAAATCTTCCTGGCGGAACTGCTGCGTACTCACCGGGTAGCGACTCCCAAGAGTGTCGTCATTCGGCCCAATTCGCTGCTTGAGCTGGAGCAGGAACTGCCCTATCCCATCGTTTTAAAAATCCCGGATGGGGCATTTTCTCTTGGAGTCTACAAGGTGGAGGATCGCACGGAGCTACGACAGACAGCGAAGAAACTCTTCCGCCGTTCCGAGCTGCTACTAGCACAGGAGTTTACTCCGACGGAGTTCGACTGGCGAGTGGGAATACTCAATCGGCGAGTGATCTATGTCTGCAAATACTATATGTCGGCAAAGCACTGGCAGATCGTAAACCATGCCGTCAAGGGCAAATCACGAGAGGGAGGTTTTGAAACCCTGGATGTGGCAGCGGCTCCCGATGCCGTGGTGAAGACCGCGCTTAAGGCTGCGAACCTGATTGGTGACGGTCTTTATGGTGTCG
>JARRNW010000520.1:0-2983 GCA_037384565.1 Candidatus Thiodiazotropha sp. | reverse complement strand
GACACTTCGATCTGCGTCCCTACGGTATCCTCAAGATGTTGGATCTGCTGAATTTCGAACGGATCCAGTATCGCAAGACCGCTGCCTACGGACATTTTGGGCGCGAGGATGAAGGTTTTACCTGGGAACTGACTGACAAGGCGGAAGCCCTGAAGGAGGATGCGGGGCTCTGAAGCGGTTTGAATGGTGAGCGAATGCACAGCGCGCGCAGCAGCGTGCGAGAACAGCATTCAAAATTTTTAGCCCACCCTGCATAATTACCCCGCTTCCCGAGGAGCGTTGCAACGGATCAACGATCCGCCAGGCTCGGGAAGTCGGCTGAACAGACAAACGGCGCTCACTCACGATATTCAGGAGATGATTACCATGAGTGAGTTCAACGATTACAAGGTTGCCGATATCTCCCTGGCCGGTTTCGGCCGCCGCGAGATCGCCATCGCCGAGACCGAGATGCCCGGCCTGATGGCGATACGCAGAAAATACGCGGCGCAACAGCCGCTCAAGGGCGCCCGCATCACCGGCTCCCTGCACATGACCATCCAGACCGCGGTGCTGATTGAGACCCTGGTCGCGCTCGGCGCTCAAGTGCGCTGGTGCTCATGCAACATCTTCTCCACCCAGGACCATGCGGCCGCCGCGATCGCCGCACAGGGCATTCCGGTCTACGCCTGGAAAGGGGAGTCGCTGGAGGAGTACTGGTGGTGCACGGAGCAGGTCCTCAACTGGCCCGATGGCGAATCCCCGAACATGATCCTGGACGACGGCGGCGACGCCACCCTGCTGGTGCACAAGGGTGTCGAGTTTGCAGATGCGGGCGCAGTGCCCGATGCGCGGGCGGATGACTCCGAGGAGTGGCAGGTAATACTCGGTGTGCTCAAACGCAGTCTCGAGGAGGATCCCAGGCGCTACCACCGCATGGCGGAATCGATCAAGGGCGTGACCGAGGAGACCACCACCGGCGTGCACCGCCTCTATCAGATGATGGAACAGGGCACGCTGCTGTTCCCGGCTATGAACGTCAACGACTCGGTGACCAAATCGAAGTTCGATAACCTCTACGGCTGCCGCGAATCCCTGGTCGACGGCATCAAGCGGGCCACCGACGTGATGATCGCCGGCAAGATCTCCGTGATTGCCGGCTATGGCGATGTCGGCAAGGGCTGCGCCCAATCCCTGCGCGGCCTTGGCGCAACCGTGTGGGTCACCGAGATCGACCCCATCTGTGCCCTGCAGGCGGCGATGGAGGGCTATCGCGTGGTCACCATGGAGGAGGCGGCGCCCATCGGCGACATCTTCGTCACCACCACTGGTAACAAGATGATCATCACCCATGACCATATGGCAGCCATGAAGGACCAGG
Organism: Candidatus Thiodiazotropha sp.; assembly: GCA_037384565.1. Classification (GTDB taxonomy): domain Bacteria; phylum Pseudomonadota; class Gammaproteobacteria; order Chromatiales; family Chromatiaceae; genus Thiodiazotropha. The sequence continues at coordinate 1,623 of JARRNW010000520.1, read as the reverse complement.
CCATCGTCTGCAACATCGGCCACTTCGACAATGAGATCGACATCGCCGGTATCCGCAAATACCAGTGGGAAGAGATCAAACCCCAGGTCCACCACATCATCTTCCCGGACGGCAAGCGCATCATCCTGCTGGCGGAGGGTCGATTGGTCAACCTGGGCTGCGCCACCGGCCACCCCAGCTTCGTCATGTCCAACTCCTTCTCCAACCAGGTGCTGGCGCAGATCGAGTTCTTCAACAATCCGGACAGCTACGAAAACAAGGTCTATGTGCTGCCGAAGAAGCTCGACGAAGAGGTGGCGCGTCTCCATCTGGAGAAGATCGGCGCCCACCTGACCGTGCTGACGACGGATCAGGCCGAATATATCGGCGTTCCGGTCGATGGACCCTACAAGCCTGACCACTACCGATACTGAGCGGTATCTGAGAGGCCCATTTAATATTGTCCGGATGGATGCGCGGATAAACGCGAACAGGGATAGCCATTCAGTGCCGCGGACCGCACCCATGCGCCATGACAAACCGCAGGGTGCGGATCCGCCGCATCGGGGTTAATTTGGTATCGGCACGCAAGCCCGTTCGAAACCCGTTTCATTTGCGTTCATCGGCATTCATTTGCGGACTATGATTCAGATCGAGCAGCAATCCCCATGCAAACAGAACACCATAAAACCTTCAGCTTCGAACTCTTCCCGCCCAAAACGGAGCAGGGTTTCGAAAAGATGCAGCAGACGGTGGGGCGACTGCAGACGCTCAATCCCGCCTATTTTTCCGTTACCTACGGCGCCGGCGGCTCTACCCAGCAACGCACCTTCCAAACGGTCGACTGGCTCTGCACCGAGGGCATAGACACCGCCCCCCACCTCTCCTGTATCGGCAGCAGCCGCGAGGAGATCGTCGAGATTCTCACGCGATACCGGGATCAGGGGATCCGTCGCCTGGTCGCCCTGCGCGGTGACTTGCCCTCTGGGGCGGGACTGGGCACCCAGGGCGACCTGAGCAACGCCAACCAGTTGGTGAAGCTAGTGAGAGAGAAGTTCGGCGATCATTTCCATATCGAGGTGGCGGCCTACCCGGAGTTCCATCCCCAGGCAGTCAGTGCAAAGCACGACCTGGACTACTTCAAGCTGAAGGTAGCAGCGGGTGCGAACGGGGCGATCACCCAGTACTTCTACAACCCGGACGCCTACTTCCGATTCATCGACGACTGCCTGACTCTGGGGATCGAGGTACCGATCACCCCCGGTATCATGCCGATAACCAACTACTCCCAGTTGGCCCGTTTTTCGGACGCCTGCGGCGCCGAGATCCCGCGCTGGCTGAGAAAACGCCTGGCAGGCTTTGGCGACGACCTGGAGGCCATTCGGGCCTACGGCATCGACACCGTCACTCAACTCTGCCAACGCCTGCTCGACGGCGGCGCCCCCGGGCTCCATTTCTACACCATGAACCAGGCGGGGCCGAGCAAGACAATCTGGAAAAATCTAGGGCTCTGAGTGCAATGCTGCTTAGGGTTAGGGCCGCGGAAAGAATAAAGTCCGCAGATAAACGCAAATTCTGTTTGCCCGCTTTGCGGGAATTGGCGTTCGTTCACAGCTTTTTTAACGAATAGCATTCGACTCTGGG
>JARRNW010000519.1:0-2991 GCA_037384565.1 Candidatus Thiodiazotropha sp. | reverse complement strand
CACCCCGAATCAGATCATCGGCCAGAATGACCGCAAAGGGTTCATCCGCGACGACCGACTCGTCACACAGCACCGCATGCCCCAACCCCAAGGCCTCGGCCTGACGCAGATAGATGCAACTAACGTCAGCCGGGAGAATATTCTCTACCTTTTTCAGGAGTTCGGTCTTGCCCGCTTCCTTCAGTTCGTTCTCCAACTCATAGGCCTTGTCGAAGTGATCCGGTATAGAGCGCTTGTTGCGTCCGGTGACGAATACCAGGGAGCTCACGCCCGCCTCTTCCGCCTCTTCCGCGGCGTACTGAATCAGGGGCTTGTCGACAATCGGCAACATCTCTTTGGGGTTGGCCTTGGTGGCGGGAAGAAAGCGGGTTCCCATACCGGCGACTGGAAAGACCGCCTTGCGAATCTTCTTATTCATTCATACTCCTGTAGGTTCGGGGACCTGTTCACAATTCGATTGAGCGTGGACACTAACACTCTGACCTCAATCTTTCAAAGCGGCCGTGACATCGGCATTGATCCGTTCAAGCGCCTGAATCGGGTCGTCCGCGGCGGTAACCGGACGTCCCACCACCAGATAACTGGAGCCCGCGGAGATCGCGTCCCCGGGGGTCATAATCCGCTGCTGATCATGGGTTTCGGCGCTTTTGGGTCGCACACCCGGTGTCACCAACAGAAAATCCTCAGCAAGAACCCGGCGCAGGGTTTGCGCCTCCTGGGGTGAGCAGACGACGCCATCGAGACCCGCATCTCGGGTCAGAGAAGCAAGGCGCAGCACCTGATCGGCCACCTCGCCGGAAAACCCCACCTCGTTCATCTCCGCCTTGCTCAGGCTGGTCAGTATGGTCACTGCTACCAGATAGGGTCGTTGGCTGTGCCGCTCCAGTCGTTCACGGGCTGTCTCCATCATCCTGCGCCCACCGGAGGCGTGCAGATTCATCATCCACACCCCGAGATCGGCGGCCGCGTCGCAAGCGGCTGCGACGGTATTTGGGATATCGTGAAACTTCAGATCCAGAAAGATCTCGAAACCCCGCTGGCGCAAACTCTCGACGAACCCGGGACCCAACCGGGTGAACATCTCTTTGCCCACCTTGAGACGACACAGTGAGGGATCCAACCGATCGACCAATGAGAGAGCCTGCTGTTGCTGAGGAAAATCGAGGGCAACAATGACTCGGGCATCGGTCTGATTCATGAAACGGTCTCCTGACTGAATATAACGAAGGATTGGAAAAAAACCGCCCATGGCGGCGGGCATTTTATAAATCAATCCGGAGTGCGCTTCAAGGCGGTATCGCCTCAAGCGGAGGGCTCACCCCCGGCGCGTCCAGGTATTTCACGCTCGGGCATGCGCCACACGTACCAGAGCCTGATGCGGCTTGATGGCACCCCAGGTTTTGCAACTGGGGCAGTGCCAGTGCAGCTTCTTGGCGGTAAAGCCACAGTGTTCACACTGATACGCCGGTTCCTGGTCGAGCAGTTTCGATACCGAACTGAGTAACATTTCCAGGGTCTCTCGCGGCCGCTCCCCATCCCGCTTCAGGTTGAGCCGTACCAAGCGCTCCAGGCCTTTGAGATCCGGACTTTCCGAGAGATGATCGAGCACGGCCGATACGGCGGCATCCAGTCCTTCGGATTCGGCGATGCGCTCCGTCACCACCAGCATGGCATCGGTACAGTGATGCTTCTGATAGAGCTGTTTCAGATAGCCATACATCTCCTCTTGTAGACCGAGTTTCTTATAGCACTCGATCAGCCGGGGCAACGCCACAGCCAGATAAGCGGGGTCACTCTCTTCGACCTGACGCAACAGGCGAACGACCGAACGGCACTCTCCCCGCGAGAACTCGATCTCGGCCTGCAGCATCAATACCCGGATGTTACTGCGCTTCACCTGCTGGGCCCGTTTCAGATAGTTTTCCGCCAGCACCAGATTCTGCTGACGCATGGCCTGTTCCGCCAGCTCACAGTAGAAGTGGGCCACGGAGTTATGCAATGTGGGATAGCGGGTTACGGTAATCTGTTCCGCAACATCGAGGCAGCGTTTCCAATCCTTCTCCTGCTGATAGATCTCAAGCAGATAGATGTTTGCCTGCTCCTTGTAGAGTTTGAGTTCGGTGAGTTCAATGAACAGGTTCTCTGCCCGGTCGAAGAGTCCCGCGCGCATATAGTCCTGCCCCAGTTCGAGCAGTGCCTCGGCCCGCTGCTCGCGACTGAGGCTGGGACGCGCAATCAGATTCTGATGAATGCGTATGGCCCGTTCCACTTCCCCCCTGCGGCGAAACAGGTTACCCAGCGCAAGATGGGTTTCCACCGTGTCACTGTCCACATCCAGAAGCTTGATGAAGAGATCGATGGCCTTGTCCGGCTGTTCATTCAACAGGTAGTTGAGCCCCTTGAAGTAAACCGGTGAGATTTCCTGGGGTTGTTTCTGAGTCTTTGAGGAGAAGTTGCGCCGCGCAATCAACCATCCGCTGGCTGCGGCCACCGGCAGAAGCAGAAACAGATACCACTCACACATCAGCGGCCCCTCCCCGTACACTCATTCACGTGGAATGCCGGTGCGGTCCGTTCAATGGTTGGTGAAGTGTGTTTGGTACTGCCCATATTCCGAAATCAATCCGCTACTCTTTCAGGGGCAGGGCACGCAGATTGTTGACCTCTTTACTGACCAGGTCAGCACCTCGTTTCAAGGTCTGGATCTCGTGTTTCAATCTTATAATCCGTGCCATCGTGGACAGGACGCCGAGTACAACCCCAAGGCCCAGCACCAGCGTCAACACCAGGGACAGGGCAATCTCCTGGTGGCCAAAATAATAATTGACCTCCACCGGATTCGAATTCAGCACGGCAAAGGCCGCGCCAAAGATCATGACGAAGATCACCAGGAAGAGTTTTATCAATCGCATCTGAGATTCCGTGTTTAACCGGGTTTACACCATTCTCGCCTACTGGCGAGGATATTTCATCCAGCCTCTCACACATTTT
>JARRNW010000518.1:0-3916 GCA_037384565.1 Candidatus Thiodiazotropha sp. | reverse complement strand
TTTCCTGTCTCCGCGGCGATGGCCCATTTATGGGGATTCAGATCCTTCCGCTGGGTGTGGATGATCCCGCCCCGGTCGATGACATAGAAATTATTGCGATGCGCGCCGAGACTGGTGAGCAGGCGCACGATGGCGATTCCCGCCGCACCGGCGCCAAGAATGGTGATCCTGGCCTCCGAGAGGGATTTGCCCTGCAGTTCCAGGGCGTTGAGCAGGCCGGCTGCGGTGATGATGGCCGTGCCGTGCTGATCGTCGTGAAACACGGGGATGTCGAGCTGTTCGATCAGGGCCTGTTCGATCTCGAAGCACTGGGGGGCCTTGATGTCTTCCAGGTTGATGCCGCCGAAGGTGGGGGCGATGCGCAGTACGGTCTCGATGAATTCCTGGGGACGCCGGGCGTTCACTTCGATATCGAATACGTCGATGTCGGCAAAATGCTTGAACAGCACCGCCTTGCCTTCCATGACCGGTTTGCCGGCCAGGGGACCCACGTCACCCAGTCCGAGTACCGCGCTGCCATCGGTGATGACACCCACCAGATTGCCCTTCGCGGTATAGCGGTAGGCCTTGAGGGGATCCGTGTGAATCTGCCGCACGGGTTCGGCTACCCCTGGGGTATAGGCCAGAGACAGGTCGCGCTGGGTGTTGTTCGGTTTGGTGACCTGGATGGCAATCTTTCCCGGAGTTGGGGACTCGTGATAGTCGAGTGCCTCGCGATTGATGACGGCATCAAGATCCTGGTCGGGTGTATCTGTCATGGGTGGCTCCTCAATGGCCGGGATCAGCCATTGAAAAAAGAGTTCGGTAGAAAAACGGGGTCAGTCTATAAACAGTGAACTGACCGATTCTTCATTGGAAATGCGGCGCATGGTCTCCGCCAGCAGCTCGGCAATGGAGACCTGGCGTATGACCCCGCAAGCCGCGGCATCCTTGGCCAGAGGAATGGTGTTGGTGACCACCAGTTCGTCGAGCCGGGAGTTGCTCAGGTTGGTCACCGCGGGACCGGAGAGGACCGGGTGGGTACAGTAGGCCACGACCTTGGCGGCACCATGTTCTTTGAGCGCATTGGCGGCCTGGCAGAGGGTGCCCGCGGTGTCCACCAGATCGTCGATGAGAATACAGCTGCGCCCCTCCACATGACCGATGATGTTCATCACTTTGGCCACATTGGGTTGCGGACGACGCTTGTCGATGATCGCCAGTTCGGCATCATCCAGGCGTTTGGCCAGGGCACGGGCACGCACCACCCCGCCCACATCGGGGGAGACCACCACGATATCGGGATGTTTCTGACGCCATACGTCACCCAGCAACAGGGGGGATGCATACACATTGTCCACCGGGATATCGAAAAAACCCTGAATCTGGTCGGCGTGCAGGTCGATGGTCAGTACCCGGTCCGCACCGGCGGTGGCGATCATCTTGGCCGCCAGACGGGCGGTGATCGGCACCCGCGCCGAACGTGGGCGACGGTCCTGGCGGGCATACCCGAAGTAGGGAATCACCGCGGTGATACGCTTCGCCGAAGACCAACGCATGGCGTCGATCATCACCAGCAGCTCCATCAGGTTTTCGTTGGTGGGGGCCGAGGTGGATTGCACGATGAACACATCGCGCCCGCGTACATTCTCATGGATTTCCGCCATGACTTCGCCGTCACTGAAGCGGCCAACCTGCATCTTGCCGAGGGGCAGGTTCAGGTGGCTGCAGATTTCGGCGGTCAGTGCGGGATTGGCATTGCCGGAGAATACCATCATGGTGTTGGAGGGCACGGTGCGGATCCCCTGTCTCGATCGTGGTTAGCTGAGATATGGCTGGGGCGGCAGGATTCGAACCTACGAATGCTGGGATCAAAACCCAGTGCCTTACCGCTTGGCGACGCCCCAGTTACTGCTTTTCTGCGAGAACCTTTCCCTTCAGCGGGGACCGGTTCAGTCCCTGTGCAACGAATCCCTCCAGATCGTCCGGTATCTGGGTGAGCGCATGCTCAGCCTGGCCCCTATCGCTGAATGCGCCGAACAGGCACGCGCCGGTGCCAGTCAGACGGGCATCAGTGTACTGATTGAGCCAGTCCATCGCCCGGGCCACCTCGGGGTGACGCTTGCGGACCACTTCAAGGCAGTCGTTTCGATTATTGCCCTGCAGAAAGGCGCGTATTTTGATCCGGGGTGAGTGGCGTGTCAAATCGGGGTGATGGAAGATTTCCGCGGTGGAGACGTGACAGGGAGGAACTACCACCAGGTACCAGGGTTCCGGCGGATCCAGGTCGGTCAACGCCTCACCGATGCCCTCCGCCCAGGCGGCCTGGCCGTGAATGAATATGGGCACATCCGCGCCCAGGGAGAGTCCCATCTCTTTGAGGGTTTCGATGTGGAAATCCAGGCGCCAGAGTCGATTCAGGGCCACCAGGGTTGTGGCCGCATCGGAACTTCCGCCACCCAGTCCGCCCCCCAGGGGCAGCACCTTGTTCAGCCGGATGTCGGCGCCAAGCCCGGTGCCGGCCCGGGATTGCAGCAGTCGCGCGGCGCGTACGCACAGATTGTCCTCTTCAGACACGGAGCGCAGGTCGCTTCGCAGGTTGATTTGACCATCTTCGCGAAGCGTGAAATCCAGTTGATCATGGCGGTCGATGAACTGGAATACGGTTTGGAGTTCGTGATAGCCATCCGTCCTTTGACCGACAATGCGCAACATCAGATTGAGCTTTGCCGGTGCCGGACAGGAAAGTGTTTCAGGCATGAGTCAGTGGGTGGCTCCCAGACGGGTCATTGTGGGCGGGAGGCGATTTCCGCATCCGGGCTGATCTCTGCCGCCTGCTCCAGGTATTTGAGTGCCTGGGGTAGATTTCCCAGCCGATATTCCACCCACCCCATACTGTCGAGGATTGCAGGGCTGGCCGGTTTCAAAGTGAGTGCCTCTTCGATATACGATTTCGCCTCTTCGAGCCGGTCCGTCTGATCCGCCAGTGTATATCCCAGCGCATTCAAGGCATCCACGTGGTGGGGTTGGGTCGTGAGTATCTTGCGCAGGTCCTGCTCAAGCAGGTCCACCCGTCTCAGGTCGGCGGCGTTCAAACCCCGGGCATAGAGCAGATCGATGTTTTCCGGGTCCACTTCGAGCGCCCTGCTGTAGACGTCATTCGCGGCCTGATAGTCCTGGGACTCGCGCAGCAGTTCCGCCTCGATCATAAAATACTTGAGTTGATGCTGGGGTTGGTTGATGCGCAGGCGTTGCAGGGTGTCCCGGGCCTGTGTGAGGTTTCCCTGGTCTGTGAGGATCTTGGCGATACGGATCTGGGCATCCCCCAGGTGGTCCCCTTCCACCCGGCTGTAGTGGTCGAGGGCGCTGTCCAGATCATTCTGTTCCTCGGCGATGGCGCCAAGATAGTAGTTGGCTTCATTGCGCTTGTTGCGGTCATGTATCAGTTTCATCAGCTGTTCTTTGGCCGAATCGTACTGCTCAAGCTGCATGTGAACGATCCCGAGGGAAAATATAAAATCACTGTTTTCCGGTTGCAGTTTGTGGAGCTTCTCGAATTCCTTTAACGCAGCCTCGGGTTGGTTGAGTTCGATCAAGGTGCGTGCGTAGGCGTGACCGATCTGAATGTTATTGGGGTAGTTTTCACTGGCCTGTTTGAGTAGTGCGATCCCTTCATCCTTGCGTCCCATGGCGATCAGGATATGAGTCTTGAGGAGTATGCCCTGGGAGGATTCGGGATCCAGAGCCAGACATCGATCCACGTAGTCTAGGGCCAGGTCCGATTGTTTTGCCTGATTCGCGGTTAGCGCCAGGGCGTATTGTGCGTCCGCGGATTCACTGTTCTCGGGAACCAGTCGCTGCATGATCGCGAGGGCCTGGGCCGGGCTGCCGCTTTTTTCGGTAATCGCGGCCGCCTGCAGATAGCCGGACAGGCCTT
>JARRNW010000517.1:1327-4321 GCA_037384565.1 Candidatus Thiodiazotropha sp. | reverse complement strand
GGGGAAGTCGCTCCCTGCTCAGAGTGAGGCGGGGCCTCGTACCAGGAGAGTTTCTGCTGCAGTTCCACCACATGGCCCACAATGATCAGGGTTGGGGGCTTGGGTTGTTCCCGCTCCACCACTTCCAGGATATTGGCCAGGGTACCGGTGAACACCCGCTGCATGTGGGTGGTGCCCTGCTGGATCAAAGCAATCGGCATATCCGCCGACACGCCATGTTGCTGCAGTTCCCGGCAGATGACCGGCAGCCCCACCAGGCCCATGTAGAAGACAATGGTTTGGTTCGGTTGGGCCAGCATCTCCCAGTTGAGGTTCATGCTGCCATCTTTGAGGTGGCCGGTGACAAAGGTGACCGACTGAGCATAGTCCCGATGGGTCAGCGGGATTCCGGAATAGGAGGCACATCCCGCGGCAGCGGTGATGCCGGGGATAACCTGAAAGGGCACCCCCTCTTCGGCCAAGGTGTCGATCTCTTCACCACCGCGGCCGAAGATGAAGGGGTCGCCGCCCTTGAGACGCAGCACCCGCTTGCCCTGCTTGGCCAGTCGCGCCAGAAGCTTGTTGATCTCTTCCTGACGCATGGCGTGTTTGTCACGCTCCTTGCCCACATAGATGCGTTCCGCGTCGTGACGGGTCATCTCCAGGATCGGTTTAGCCACCAGACGGTCGTAGACCACCACATCGGCCTGCTGCATCAGGCGCAGAGCGCGGAAGGTCAACAGATCCGGATCGCCGGGCCCCGCCCCCACCAGATAGACTTCGCCCATCTCGTCCTGAGGGCTGGGATGATCCAGCTGTCGCTCCATGAGTTGATCCGCCTCCTCGTCGTGACCGGAGAAGACCCGTTCGGCGACCCCGCCTTCCAGCACCCGGTCCCAGAACAGGCGCCGGTCCCGGGGTTCTTCAAAGCGCTCCTTGACCCGCAGGCGAAAGCGGCTGCACAGGTCCGCCAGTCGACCGTATCCGGCGGGAATCAGTGATTCGAGACGGGAGCGAATCAACCGCGCCAGGACCGGGGAAGCACCCCCGGTCGATACCGCGGCTATAACCGGAGAGCGGTCGATGATTGAGGGTACGATGAAGCTGCACAGCGCCGGTTGGTCCACCACATTCACAGGGATGCGCCGTAGGTTGGCGAGTTCCGCGATCCGAGCATTCAGTTCCGGGTTGTCGGTGGCTGCGATGATCAGATGGCGTGCCTCGATATCCCGCTCATCGAAGTCCCGGCCCAGGTGGGTGAACTGCCCCATATCCCGCCAGGTGGTGAGGTCGTGGGTCAGTTTTGGGGCGACCAGCAGGACGTCCGCGCCGGATTTCAGCAGCAGTGCAGTTTTGCGTTCGGCCACGGCGCCACCGCCTACCACCAGGCAGGTTTTGCTGCGAATATCCAGAAAGATAGGAAAAAAATCCATATGTAACAACCAGTTGTGGGGTTTATTGTGGGTCTTGCCCAGTGTCACTGAATAGGCATGCGCATTTTAACCGGTTTACCCGGTCCGCAGGGTATATCAAAGATTCCTGGCGGAGCCTACCTTTGACGCACGAATCGAGGGGGTGTTTTGGGCCAGCATCTACTGACTGAATCGTTTCAGGAGCTGTCCCTGGACCCGCCAATAGGCGGATTTTCCCCTTTCATTGTGTCACCCGACGGGCATAAACCCGAATAAAACAGTAGGATTTGGGTCTTGCAATATTTAAACACATTAATATACTAATGTGCTCATTTTTCGAACCGAGGCAGCCCAATCGTGATGATTCAGGAAATAGACGCTTCCACCCTTGAAAACCGAATCGACGCTGGAGACGATTTTCTTCTACTCGACATCCGCAGCGCGGGTGAACTGGCCCAGGGTGTTCTTCCGAATGCCGTGCATATCCCGATGCATTTGATTCCTCTGCGTCTTTCCGAACTGCCTAAAGACAAGGACGTGATCCTCTACTGCCACAGTGGCGCCCGTTCCTATCACGCCTGTGCCTACCTGGCTCAGCAGGGCTATACCAACGCCGTAAATCTGCGTGGCGGGATCCTTGCGTGGGCCCGTTCCGGTTATCGTCTTGAAACCCGCATGGCAAGTTGACGGCGGCATGCGGGACAGGGTGCGACGCTTGCGTTTAGCGATCGCATGACATATAAAGGTCCGTCTATTTTTACCTAATTACACTAAATTATTCACATAGCAATTGCTGGAGGTCATACCATGGCAGACTTTGATCAAGAACTGGACGCAAGCGGGCTCAACTGTCCACTTCCTATTCTGCGTGCGAAAAAAACCCTGAATGGTATGGAATCCGGCAAAGTGCTGCACATCATTGCGACCGATCCCGGCTCCGTGAAGGATTTCGAGGCTTTCGCCAATCAAACTGGCAACGAACTGGTTGAATCCAAGGAAGTCGGCGGCAAGTTTGAATTCCTGATCAAGAAAGCCTGAGTGGCTAATCCCCGATAGGGACTTTTTTGGAGACACTCCTATGTCAGACGAAAAGAAGTTAGCCATCATCGCGACCAAAGGCTCACTTGATTGGGCCTATCCTCCCTTTATTCTGGCTTCCACCGCTTCCGCGCTGGGCTATGATACAGAGATCTTTTTCACCTTTTACGGCCTGCAGCTACTGAAAAAGAACCTGGATCTGGAAGTAACCCCACTGGGTAATCCTGGCATGCCGATGCCGATGGGTATGGACAAGTGGTTCCCGGTACTGGGTCTGACACTGCCCGGCATGCAGGGCATGATGACCGGTATGATGAAGAAAAAAATGGCCTCCAAGGGTGTGGCGGATCTCGCCGAGCTCAGAGAGCTGTGCCAGGAAGCCGAGGTCCGGTTGATTGCTTGCCAGATGACCGTGGACCTTTTTGAAATGAATCCCGCTGAGTTCATCGATGGTATTGAATTCGCGGGCGCTGCGCGCTTCTTCGAATTCGCCGGCGAAAGCGATATCTGCCTTTACATCTGATCCGTTGTAAACAGCAGCCACGGCGCCGCCCCACAAGGGCGG
>JARRNW010000517.1:0-1295 GCA_037384565.1 Candidatus Thiodiazotropha sp. | reverse complement strand
CGCTACATAAAGGTTTTCGTGATACCCAGGCCGAACAGCTGGACACTCGATTCATAGGAGCCATTCACCGCGGTAGTGCCGTTCAGCTCCTCGCCTGCTACAGCCTGTTTGTCGCTGTCGATGGTCCGGTCATCAAACTGTGTGTACATATAACCCACATCCACGGACCAGCCGTCCGCAAAGCTGTGTCCGATACCTAGGCTGAAGAGCTGACGGTCGGCATCAGGTATTCTTGGGCTGAAATACTCATCCGTCTGTGGGGTCTCGTCATAGGTGTATCCGATCCGAAGCTGGGTTGCCGGAGTAAAGTCATAGGTGACACCCAGTCGGTAGGCGTTGGCGTTCTCAAAGTAGTTCTTGCTGGTGAAGATGGTGGATCCGTATTCCTCATTCTTGACTACCAGTTCATCGAAGGTACGCCAACCAGTGCGGGTGAAATCGAATTCCACGCCCAGTTTTTCCATCGCCTGATAACGGGCGCCAATCTGAAACCGCCAGGGGAGCTCCAGGGTGGCTGTGACGCGATCGGACAAGTTACTGGGCAGTGCACCGACTTCGTCGTCCAAAGTCCCTTTGGCCTTGATCTTGGAAACGGAGTGGTAACTGGCTCCAAAACTCCACTTGTCCAGTACCAGCATGCCGCCTAGGTTCAAACCCACACTGCGGCCGTCACCCTTGAGATTAAAACCGGGATAGTTGCTGCCATCATTCATCGCGCTGCTGAATTCGACTTTCTTCATCCAATAGTAATCCACGCCGAAGGCCAGGGAGGCCTGGTCGTTGACCTTATAGGCGGCGCTTGGACTGAATGCGGCAATTTCCAATTTGGTTGTGGTGGGCATGAAGCTGCCGATGGGATACTGGTTGCTGTAAACCTCGGTATTCCACTTCGTTTCCAGGCCGAAGGGCGCATTGATCGCGATACCCAGTGCCCAATCCTCGTTCACCTGGTCATGGGCGGAGATGGCGGGCGCCACCTCCAGATCGTTTGCCTCACTGTCGGTGGTACCGGATCCGGTGTCCACGGCCAGATCGGGTTGAATCAGAAGCGTGCCCAAATTGATATGGCCGCCTTCATGGAAAGACATGGCTGCCGGGTTGTAGCTGATCGCGCCGAGTGAGTCGGGATTGGCCACCAGGGCATTGGAAGCGCCCAGGCCGGTAATGTTCATTTCCGGTATTGCAAAGCCGGATGCTTGTGCCGAACTGTTCACCAGGATCGTTGAACCACAGGCGATTGCAAGGTATACGGCATGAGAGAGACTGCTTTTGGGATGCATGGTGATCCTCCCCTG
>JARRNW010000516.1:0-3204 GCA_037384565.1 Candidatus Thiodiazotropha sp. | reverse complement strand
GGCGCAACGGTATTCGTAATAACGCATCCGCCGCCGGGTGGAATGGGTCGTATCAAAGCTGTGACAGCGATGTGCGGGTGCCTGGAAGAACGCCATGATCTGCCGCCATTCACTGCCATGGGGTTTGATCCGCTGGCCGAAGCGCCTACGGGCTACGATGTGTGCCACCTCATGAGGGACGGTCTCATCGATGAAGCGTTGTCCATAGCGGTACAACAGGGGGGCATTGTAGCGGATCACACAGCGGCCCCCTGGGCCGAATATCACCATACCTGCGGACTTGCCGGTAAGGTCGAAGCGGATCTCAGGTCTGCAAGGGGGCAGATCGAACGCGGACTCCGCCTGACTGAGCAATTGCCAGGATTTCGCAATGACTTGGGATTTTGGGTCTGACTCGATCATGGGACGTATGGGCACATAGTGTCACGACCCGTTCGAGCAGGCAAACAATTGGACGCTCGCTCCAGTGGCTCATGAATAAGAAAACCTGATTACCTACTATGATCCGCCATAAGTTGTTGGGTGTGAGCATTGAGCAATGTTTTGAAAAGTTTTGAGTTTTAAGTGTTGAGTTTTGAGTGGATGAGTTCGCTGCGCTCACGGGTTATGGCCCCCCCTCACCCTTAGGTGGGTGTTGTAACTCAAGTTTCGGAGTTCAAAGTTCATCCACAGCCTGTAAGCAGGATAGGCATGCCTCATCAAAACCTAAGCCCGTTATTAGAATAAGGATTCCGTCATTCCGGCGGAAGAATTATATTGATCGGGGCTACAAGCAAGCCCATCAAGTTGTGCGTTCAAGGGTTCCCGTCAAAACAGTGGCTGAGCATGATGTGGTTGTAACGGGCGGCGTATTCCGAGACGGCCTGCAGCAGTTGCCGATGGGTTTCACCCTGTACGATATCGGAGACCCCTTCCAGGTAGCGAATGCCGCAGTGCTTTGCAGCTTCTTCGACCTCGCCGGGGGCCACCCCCGGGAGATTGCGTACCCGTCCTGGCATACCGAGCAGACGCAGGTCGTTGTATGCGATGGCGACCTGGGCATCCTGTTCGGCATTCGCCTGGTGCAGCCAGGCGAGGGATTCGACGGCCTGGCGTTCCTTATCGGTCATGCTGCTCAGGTCGATATCAGTACGCTCCTGGCAGGCGCTCAGGGCCAGCAGCAGAATGGTTAGCAGTTGCTGTGTTCGGGTCACGATTATTTCTCGGTTCGGATGGCTCGGCGGATCCATGCGAATGCCCATAGTAAGCCTCCGCTGATTGCTCCGTAAAGATGCGCCTCGACGATCACTCGTCCCCGGGCCAGGGATTCGCTGCCGGGCAGGGGGCCTTGCCACTGCTCCCAGGCCAGTTTGAACAGCACTAGCAGCAGTAGCCATGCGGACGCGCTGGGTGTGAGACTGGCCTCAGCCGCGGCTGTGCTATTGGGTACCGGTGAGCAGCCGGGTGTGCGGATGTGCATGAGCAACGCCCAACAGAGCAGGCCGTGCAGGACCCCGGAAAGTCCCTGGTACCAGTTTACCTGAGGCGCGCCAACCCAGAGACCCAGTGAGGTACCGAGCATGATCCAGGGTAGGGCGGTCAGGCACCAATAGGGCCGGTCGTTGAGCAGTAGATGGGCAATCAGCCACAACCCCGCCAGGTTCATCCCCAGATGTCCCCAGCCCAGGTGGGTCAGGTGGCCGCTGAACAGACGCCATACCTCTCCCGCCGCAAGGGCCTCGCGTTGATACTGCAGTAGGTTGATGAGGGGTTCGGCGCCGAGTGCGGGAATCAGTGCCGCCAGGGTTACACCCCACGTACAGGTCGACCTCATGGGCGGGGTTGGCCGCACACCGGGCAGGCGGGATCCTGTCTGAGTTTCAGGGTGCGCCACTCCATCTGCAGGGCGTCCAGCAACAGTACCCGGCCGTCCAGACAGCGCCCGCTCCCGGTCAGCAGTTTGATCGCCTCGGTGGCCTGAATGCTACCGATGATACCCACCAGGGGCGCCAGTACCCCGTTAGCGGAACAGGTTTCATCCATCGCCCCTTCATCCGGGTAGAGGCATTGGTAGCAGGGTGCCCCCGGCTGGCCGGTGAATACGCTCACCTGGCCCTCCATGCGGATGGCGGCGCCGGAAACCAGGGGAACCCCCCGGGTATGGCAGGCCCGGTTGACCGCGAACCGGGTGGTGAAGTTGTCGCTGCCTTCGATGACCAGGTCCACGTTTTGAATGATCTCGGCAAGGGCCTCATCATCCAGGCGCTCCGTCAGGGTATCCACCTGGACCTGGGGGTTGAGTTCGGTGAGGCTGTCCCGGGCGGAGTCGACCTTGAACTGGCCGATACGGGGGGTGGTATGGATGATCTGGCGCTGCAGGTTGGTGAGGTCGACCCGGTCGAAATCCGCCAGTAACAGGTGACCCACTCCGGCGGCTGCCAGGTAGAGGGCGACCGGTGATCCCAGCCCACCGAGTCCCACGATCAGGACCCGGGAACTCCGAAGCTTCTCCTGACCCTCGATGCCGATGGAAGGCAGCATGATCTGCCGGCTGTAGCGCAATAGCTGGTCATCATCCATGCCGGAGGCCTGATCGAAATCCGAACTCATGGATTCGGATCAGAGATATTTTCGCCAGTGTTCGGGACGTTGATCCCGCAGGCCGTGGTCGGCGCGCTGATAGCGATCCGCGAAGATCACCCGGGTGCATTTCGAATCGCCCCGGTTGCAGCCCAGATTGGCCCGTTCGGTGTCTTCCGTATAGAATACCCTCCACATCCGCCAGTAGCGTTGCCGCGGTACCGGCCTGATCGGCGTCCGGGTGAAGTTCGACAAAGTGAATGTCCCGGTATTTCACCAAGTCGTGTTGGGACGTGCCCATAGCCTCCAATCCTAGCGAAAGTGGGGAAATAATCAAGCACCCGGCGTTTGACCCTCGGTCACCCGTGGCTGGCCGGCCAGGTCCCGGTAGGTGGCGATGTGCTGTAGTCCGGCGGCATTGAGACAGGCCTGCACCGCCTCAGCCTGTTGGTAGCCGTGTTCGAGGATCAGCCAACCTCCGGGTTTCAGATACCCTGGCGCCTGATGGCTGATGCGCCGAATATCGTCCAGCCCATCGGGGCCGGAGGCCAGCGCACTGAGGGGTTCCCGGGGCAGGTCACCCTGGGTGAGATGGGGGTCCTGTGCCTCGATATAGGGGGGATTGCTCACCAGCAGGTCGTAGCG
>JARRNW010000515.1:0-3013 GCA_037384565.1 Candidatus Thiodiazotropha sp. | reverse complement strand
GCCGTGGCGACCCCGTGCTGACCCGCACCGGTCTCCGCGATGATCCGGGTCTTGCCCATGTGACGAGCCAGCAAGGCCTGCCCCACGGTATTGTTCACCTTGTGAGCGCCGGTATGATTTAGATCCTCCCGTTTCAGGTAGATCTGAGCACCTCCGAGTTCCCGGCTCCAGCGTTTGGCGTGATACACCGGGGATGGCCGGCCCACATAATTTTTCAGGTCTTCATCCAGTTCCCGGATAAAGTCCTCATCCTTCATGAAACGCTGATAGGCCTCACGTAACTCATCGAGGGGTTTCATCAGGGTTTCCGAGACGAAAAGTCCACCATAGGAGCCGAAATGCCCCCGCTCGTCCGGTAAATTTCCAATGATCTTTTCAGCTATTGTCGCCACGCTTCACTCCTGCAATGAAGGCTTCTATTTTCGACTTATCCTTGATGCCCTTGGCGGCCTCGACGCCCCCGCTGACATCCACGGCATAAGGGTGGACGGAAAGCACCGCCTGGGTCACATTCTCACTATCGAGACCACCCGCCAGTATGATCTGACGGCACAGATCCGTGGGTATCCGGGACCAATCGAAGACCTGCCCCGTCCCCCCTGGGACACCAGCCTGATAGGTATCGAGCAGCAATCCGGAAGCCGCCGCATAAACTTCGGCCTGAGCCGGCAAATCGGTATCCGGGCGCATGCGTATCGCTTTGATCCAGGGACGCCCGAAACCCTCGCAGGCCTCGGGAGATTCGTCACCGTGAAATTGGAGCAGATCCAGGGGAACCTCCCCCAGGATACGCGTGATCTCGGCAGGTTCCTGATTCACGAACAGACCCACCACTGTAACAAATGGCGGCAGGCTTTTCACAATTCGGGCCGCATCGCTGACCGCTACCGCCCTCGGACTGGGCGGATAAAACACCAAACCGATCGCATCAGCGCCATACTGAACGGCTGCCTGAGCGTCTTCGACCCGGGTAATACCACAAATTTTGATTCTTGTTCTCATACGACTCAGAAAGATACCGCATGATGCGGCATGGCGCTATCCTCGTATGCCCGCGGGATTTTCACTTTCCGGCAGGATTGGAAAACGCGGATCCTGGCGTTGCCATGGTAACCTCACGTACCTCGTTGAGACCGAACGCCACTGGGTAGTCAACCTGTGTCAGGTACAGTCCCTGTGGTGGCGCCGTAACCCCACCCAAGGTTCGATCCTGATACCCAAGTACCGTCTCGGCCCAGGATTCGGGTTGTTCCTGCTTACCAATGGCCATCAACACCCCCGCAATATTACGCACCATATGATGCAGGAAGGCGTTGGCGTGGATATCGATGCTCACCAATTCACCCTCACGGCGCACACTCAAACGGTGAATGGTTCTGACTGGATGCTTGGCCTGACAGCCCAAGGCACGGTAGGAGGAGAAATCATGGGTTCCCACCAAACTCTGCCCGGCGCGATGCATCGCCTGTTCATCCAGCGGGTGATGCACCCACACCGCGCGGTTCCGCCATAGCGCGGAACGGAAGCTCCGGTTAAGAATCAGATAGCGATAGTGACGCCCCACTGCACTAAATCGGGCATGGAAAGCCTCCGGCATCTCCCGGGCCCAGGAAACGCTGACGTCATCGGGCAGATTGACATTGCAACCAAGCACCCAGGAACGCGTACTACGTTTCGCCGGGGTCTCGAAATGCACCACCTGCCCGGTCGCGTGTACCCCCGTATCGGTACGCCCTGCGCAGTGCACACCGACCCGATGATCGGCCACCTTGGAAACCGCTTCTTCCAGTAACTCTTGTACACTGCGGACATCACCTTGATACTGCCAGCCGTGAAATCCACTGCCGTCGTACTCGACACCCAACGCCACTCTCATCTTTCACCCGGTCGCCATATTCATAAAAAAAGGCGCAACCCGGGTTGCGCCCTTTGTTTGCCAGGCCGACTTGGAGGGTCAGCCCAGTGTAGTGTCTCATGCAAATCAGGAGCCGAGTGTCTCCAGTAACCCCTTGGCTTCCTGCTGCTGGGCATCACTACCCTCACCCATGACCTCTTCCAGAATACTCTTTGCGCCTTCGTTGTCACCCATATCGATATAAGCACGTGCCAGATCCAGCTTAGTGGTGATTTCATCGGTGGAATCGAGATCTAGATTCTCGCTGTGGCCATGCAGCAGACTAAGCTCGTCGGCGTCGGCATCGTCCGGTGTCTCGTCATTCTCCAGATTGGAGGAAAGGCCCTCCAGCTCCTTCTCGATACTTTCAAGATCCAGATTGTCCAGACTCTCGGAATCTTCCAGTTCGATGGCGTCCTGGTCCTCTGACTGGGTCATATCCAGAACGTCTTCGATTTCGGACAGATCGAACGGCATGGGCTCTTCTTCGGCTTGCGGGGCGGCCTCAGCACTCGCAGCGGGAACGGAATCCACTTCCAGGTCACTCAGATCAATGTCCAAGGCATCGGAATCCTCAGTGGACTGGGACTCATCCACGCCTTCCATCTTGTTGAGGAATTCGGAATCCAGCGAGAGATCGGTTTCGAGACTTTCCGAGTCCATCTCATCCAGACTGTCCAGTTCACTCAGATCCATGGAATCGAAGTCTCCATCTAAATCCCCCAGCTCATCCTGGGGTTCTTCGGCGGACGGGGCTGGAGCTGGGGGTACTTGGGTAATATCGGGTGCTTCGAGATCCAGGTCCAGATCGGCGATTTCATCCATACCCTCCGCGGCTGCCATGCCCGCGGCGCCGGCGAACAAGGCATGCGAGGGGTTCAACTCCTTGCCCATGGCGGCAATCTTGGACCAGGCATCGGGATTGCTGTCCTGCAGCCCGGCATTCGACATCTGCTGAGCCAGATCGGTAAAGACATCAGGCTTTTTGGCGGAATAGTAAATCTCAAGCAACTTCTGCTTCAGCTCTACGCGACCCGGATACTTCTCGATGGCCTGCTTGATCAACTCTTCCGCCTGCTGGTAGCGACCGTATGCGATGTAGACATCCGCTTCGGAAAG
>JARRNW010000514.1:0-3014 GCA_037384565.1 Candidatus Thiodiazotropha sp. | reverse complement strand
AGGGCGCTACGGGATGTGGGCTGTGAGGATGGTGTGTCTGGCATGGCTTGATATGAGGCTTTGTTTATCGATGGCTTGCTATCGACGGGATCAACAACATGGGATATTCACGCTTTCTGCGCCGTTCTTCACAATGAGCGTAGCAAAGGGACCTCGTACCGAATAGCAAAGAAATTAAACAGAGCTTGCATATAAATCGAAAAAACAGGGCGTGCCGCGGGCCGGGATCGAGGCGGGGACGAGCCCTCACAGCGGACGCTGCAAGGTCCCGGTGGTGGAGGGAGGCCCCAGGCCTCGATCAGAGCAGCGGTCAGAACCGGCCCGGCACCCAGCCACTCCAGTGGGCGTAGCCTCCGGGGCGCCCAGGTAGACGTCGCCCAGGCCCATCACTAGTATAGTGACGCTACACTAGTCGGCGTTTATTTGCGGTTCCATTTTTCTTAGCTGAAACCCTGCTGGTTACAAAAGAGGGAGATCACGTGATTGAAGTGGATAAGGGTGCATTGGATTTTTTCCGGACCATGCATCATCGGTTTGCAGACAGGATTCAAAATCATGATGGCAGCGAGGCGATGCTCGCGGATCTGCTGACCCTGGCCTTCACCAGTTATGAGGGCAATGCGGAACTGCACAGCCGAGGAATGGCGGAGCCTGCCTGCCAGAAGGGCTGTGCCACCTGCTGCAGCATCCGGGTCGTGGCTACGGCGCCGGAAGTGCTACTGATCGCCCGCTATCTGCATGCCAATGAATCCGCACTGAAGGGGCGGGGCGTCCACTTCAGAAAGCGTTTGGCAGAGGCGGATGAGGTCACCCATGGCCTGGCTGAAGCGGCTCGGGTCCGGCTCAGACGCCGCTGTCCGTTTATCCAAAAAGGCGCATGCGTGATCTATGCAGCGCGTCCCTTAGCCTGCCGCAGTCATCTGTCCTATGACAAACAGGCCTGCGTGGATGCGGCGGCGGGGCGTATTGATGAAATTCCTCATTCTCCGCCTCATCTGCATGTTCGCAGCCTGATCCAGAACGCCCTGCAAGCGGCGTTGCGCGATGCGCACTATCCCTGGGCCATCTATGAGATCAATCATGCACTGAAACTTGCGTTGGAGAATCCCCGGGCCGAACAGGCGTGGCTGGCGGGTGATGATGTCTTCAAACCCGCAAGGGTGAAAGAGGTCAGTATCGGGGAGATGGCGAAGACCTTTGATCAATTGCTCGGTCGTGTTCACTAGAATTGTTCGTCGATGATTCCGTTTTTCACATGACGGGTTGCAATATCCGAGTAAATCACTAATATAAGAGAAATCTAATATACGATTCGGAGTCCTTATCATGAGGCATTTGCTGGTTATTGGGTTGCTGGGGTTGAGCGGACTGTCCAGCTCGGTTCTGGCAGAGACGGAGGTTCTCGAGACTGCGGAGGCGGTAGAACGGGAAACCCCACAGGAATTCTGGCTCGACGGTAAGGTCGAGGCGATCAATCAAACCACCCTGTCCGCCCAGACCCGGGGCCAGGTGAAGGAGATCCTGTTCGACGTGGATGACTATGTGGAAAAGGGCCAGGTGGTGGTCAAGTTGAAGGACACCGAACAGCGGGCCGGGTTGAACCAGGCTCGGGCCGACCTCAAGGAGGCCGTCGCCCGCCTCCAGGAGGCCGAAGACAACTACAAACGCACCAATGATCTGTTCGGACGCAAACTCGCTTCTCAATCCGCCCTCGATCAGGCCAGCGCCAGCCGTAAATCGACCCGTGCCCGCAAAGAAGCCGCCCAGGCCCGCCTGGCCCAAGCCCGGGAACAGTACGAATACACCCAGGCCAAGGCGCCCTACAGCGGCATCGTCACCCAGCGTCATGTGGAGGTGGGTGAGATCGCCTCCCCGGGACAGAAACTGATGAGCGGTATCTCCCTCGACCAGTTACGAGTGGTGGTAGAGTTGCCCCAGGCCTTGATTTCCGTGGTCCGTGAGGAGGGCAAGGCAAGGATACTGCTGCCCGGTGGCGAGATGATTGATGGGATGGGGTTGATGGTATTTCCCTTTGCCGACCAGGCCACCAGTACCTTCAAGGTGCGGGTCAATCTCCCGGAAGGGGTCAAAGGTCTGTTTCCCGGCATGTTCGTTAAAACCGCCTTCGTTACCGGAACGAAACGGGAGATGGTGGTACCACACCAGGCGGTAGTCTATCGCTCCGAGGTGACAGCGGTCTACGTGGTGGATGCCCAGGGCGGGGTGCATTTCCGTCACATCCGCGCCGGTCAGCCGATGAGCGATGGTACCCAGGCGGTGATTGCGGGACTCTCTCCCGGGGAGTTGGTGGCCCTGGACCCGGTGGCCGCCGCAACCCTCTTGAAGCAGCAGATGGCGGAGCGCCATGATGGATAAACTGGGTATTTCCGGCCGGGTGGCCAAGCAGTTCCTGGTCACCGAAATCACCCCCCTGCTGGCCCTGGTGGGTATACTGCTCGGGCTGTTCGCCGTGCTGGTGACCCCTCGGGAGGAAGAGCCGCAGATCAACGTCACCTTCGCTAATGTGTTTATCCCTTTCCCCGGTGCCACCGCCAGCGAAATCGAGAACCTGGTAGCGAGCCCGGCGGAACAGACCCTTTCCGAGATCGACGGCATCAAGCATGTCTACTCAACTTCACGGCCTGGCATGGCGGTGCTCACGGTACAGTTTCTGGTCGGTGAGGACCGGGAAGACGCCATCGTGAGGTTGTTCAGCAAGATCTATTCGAACCAGGACTGGTTACCTCAGGGGCTGGGTGTCGGTCAGCCGATCATCAAACCCAAGGGTATCGATGACGTACCGATCGTTACCGCGACCCTATGGTCCGAAGACCCGGCGCTGGGTGCCTTTGAATTGGGCCAGGTGGCCCATGCCCTGGAGTCGGAGCTCAAGCGGGTACCCGGGACCCGGGACATCTACACCATCGGCAATCCGGATCGGGTGGTGCATGTACTGCTCGATCCACAGGCCCTGTCCGGTCACAATATCGACCTCAACGACCTGCGCACCGCCC
>JARRNW010000513.1:0-3025 GCA_037384565.1 Candidatus Thiodiazotropha sp. | reverse complement strand
TCTGTAACGATCCCAGCCTTGCGCAAGGCCATCAGGTGCTGGGAAATGTAGGCCTGGCGCAAGCCCATGCGGGCTTCTAAATGGCAGACGCAGGCTTCACCCGTCCCAATGGCCAGCAAAATCCTTAGGCGAGCCATCTGGCCCAGCGAGCGAAACATCTGAACCAAAATCTTTAGATTTCGTTTTTCCTGGCGATCTATTATATTCGTCTTCATGAATATATTGTACTCCACCAGAATTTCCGGGTCAGTGATAAAAATCATTATTGGAGCCATGATTCCATCACTAACACGACTCCAGATCTCGGCCCTGCCTTACAACGCGAACAATGTTTTGGTAATTGACTCGCGCATTGTTATGGTGTAAGTTAATCACATACTGGCATGATCACTATGTAAGTATGGCCATCCTCTACTAAGAGATACGCTTGAACCTTAATTGGGGTACCCATGATCGCAATTGAAAAAATCGACACGACCTCAAGGGCGCAGGTGCGACGATTTGTTCGCTTGCCTTTCCATCTCTATCAAAACGATCCGCTATGGGTTCCGCCAATACGCGTTGACAACGAGGCACAATTGGACCGCTCGAAGTACCCTTTCTATGAACACTCCGACGCAGATTTCTTCATGGCAGTCCGCGGCAAACAAGATGTCGGGCGCATCGCGGCGATTGAAAACCGCCGTTTCAACCGGCATCATGGAACTCAAAAAGCTCAATTCTACTTCTTCGAGAGCGTGGACGATCAAGAGGTGGCCAACGCCCTCTTCGAGCGGCTATTCGACTGGGCGCACCGCCGCGGTCTGAACGCAGTCATTGGCCCAAAAGGATTGAGCCCGCTGGACGGTTATGGCTTGCTCATCGACGGATTCGAAAAGCGGCAGATCATGACGATGATGAATCACAATCCACGCTACTATGTGCAGTTACTTGAGAATCTGGGCTTCTCGAAGGAAGTCGACTTCATTTCTTGTTACGCCAGCGTTGAGCAGTTACGCTTCCCTGAACGCATTCATCGAATCGCCGAACGCGTCCAGCAGCGCGGCACCTTGCGCGTCCAGCGGTTTCGGTCCATCCGCGAACTCAAGGTGTGGGCGGCGCGGATCGGCCATGCCTACAACCAGGCTTTTGTTAATAACTGGGAGTATTATCCGCTCACCGATCGCGAGATCGATTTCGTTGTTAGAACTCTGCAAACCGTCGCTGATCCTAGATTAATCAAGATCATCGTACATGGCCAGGACGTTGTGGGCTTTTTGTTCGCTTTTCCTGATGTTAGCAGGGCCATCCAACGATCTCGAGGCCGCCTGCTTCCCTTTGGGTTGATAGACCTGTGGTTGGAAATGCGCCGGACAAAATGGGTCGCCATTAATACCGCCGGCATCCTGCCCGAGTATCAAGGTCATGGCGGGAATGCGCTCCTGTACGTGGAGATGGAAAGGACGATCCGTGAACGAGGGTTTGAACAGGCAGCCCTATATCAAGCGGCCGAAACAGCCACGAATATACGCCGTGACCTCGAACACTTAGGCAAGCTCGCCTACAAAAACCATCGCGTATATGTTCGTCACATTTGAGAAAGTTGCTGAAAACAACAGGCCCCGCCTGAGAGGCAATAGGAACCAGCGGTTCAACACGCTGCCACCCTTCACACTCGGCCAGCGCGCAACAACGATAGAGTGACACTCATATTCTCAGCCTGGTGCAAAGATGCCGGAATCATTAAGTGTATCCGTTAGACTGCTCGTGCTCGGTGTTGGGCTGACGCTCTGGTTGACACAATATTTCATCATTAACAACATCGCCGAACCTGCTCGCCCGAGAGTTAAATCAGGTATGGCTATCGATGAGTGGATCCCGTTTATCCCCCAGTTCATGATCGTGTACTTATCCACCTACGTCTTTGGTCCGCTGCCATTTGTTCTGATATGTGATACCAGTCTCTTTATTCGCACTACAATAGCTTATATGAGTATTGCACTGGTCTGCAGCACGATCCATGTCCTATATCCGAGTCAAATTCAACGACCCGAATTCACCGGCAACAAGAGTATTTCTTGGTCCCTGATTACGTGGTTTCAGCGCATCTGCAAACCCTACGGAAATTTCCCGAGCACTCATGTGGCGTTTTCCGTATTGTCGGTAAGCAGCGGCTTCGCTGTCGGCGGGCCAGTTTTGGGGAACATCTTCTTGATCTGGGCTGGCATGATTGCCATGTCGACCCTGGTGGCTAAACAGCACTACCTTCTCGATGTCATAGTGGGTGGCGGATTGGGGATAGGCGCCGCGTTTCTGATAGGCCTGGCAGCTTGAGATGTCATACCTGGCGCATAGCGCGCCGACCCCGTAAGCGTTAACTTTTTTGTCTACTCTTATGCGCTCCACACTTTGCCGCCCATGGCCAGACACCTGATGCTGAGATCGTAATCCGGGAAACCCGTCACGCCACCGGAGCCTGCCAAGGATGGCAAGGACTGACCTGAAACTTGCATGAACATACTATCCCCTCCGGCTCACGATCAGAGTGTTTTGCCGAAAATAGCCAGGCCATGGGCGGTTGTCTCGCCTGTCGCGCTTATGGCGTCACATAGATCACCTCGTTTCCAGTCTCTTGCTTCTGCCCGCTATTTTCTGGCCACCAACGGCAGGAACAGCTTTATTGGCAGCACCGTATGCTCCTCGGTAGCGCTGCTGGGCAGGAAGTCGGCGTCCCCGCTGTAACTGGCTGTCAGGGTGTGTGTCCCCGGGGTATCAAGCGTGATCTCGCAAGCTCCTGCTCCATCCGCCAGGGTGCCGGTACAGATCGCCGCTTCGCCTGCCACCGTCACGGTAACTAGGCCGCTTGG
This sequence comes from Candidatus Thiodiazotropha sp., assembly GCA_037384565.1. Lineage (GTDB taxonomy): Bacteria > Pseudomonadota > Gammaproteobacteria > Chromatiales > Chromatiaceae > Thiodiazotropha. The sequence goes on along the minus strand of JARRNW010000513.1, from coordinate 179 downwards.
GGTGCCGGTGCTGGCGGTCACTTCAAACGTCACAGTGAAAGGTTGCCCCACCTGTGAGGGATCAGGTTCGTCAGTAAGGATCGAGGTGGTAGTTTCATCCTTGACTACTGTGTGCCCCTCCGTGGTACTGCTAGGCAGGAAGTCATCGTCCCCGCTGTAACTCGCCACCAGGTTGTACG
>JARRNW010000512.1:0-3025 GCA_037384565.1 Candidatus Thiodiazotropha sp. | reverse complement strand
ATACGAAATATAACCGCAACCCCCCGACATATCAAGGCAGAAAACTGGGGGCAGAATACACCTGAAATATCCGTTTATCCGACCTCAATCTACTCAACGTCCCAGATTTCCGGCTGAAGCTACTCTCTTCCACTGCCTTCAGGCCTTCCGCCTTAATTCGGGCAGTAAGCGTCCGGCCAGGAAAGCGGGCTATACACACGACAGGGCTAGGACGGGTGCAGTCACTCTCATTCAGCGCTTCGGCTCGGCGCTAAACCTCAATATCCATTTCCGCATGTTGTTCCTTGATGGTGCGAGTTAATAGGGCATCCAAATTAATGGACGATCATTCCTCCACATAATCGATATCATTTTCTACGCAGCTTAGAGTACGATCGAAGCATCGAGGTGCTTAAACCTGATTTTTAGACCAGTGCTGTGGATCAATTTGCAGGCGTTCCAGGATAGGGGGGATTTCTTGAGCGTCGCCGAGGGTTGTTAACTGATGTCCATGAGTATTCAAAACGGATCGCTCAATGAGCGTATCTTGATGCAACACCCAAGGTTTCGCGCCGAAACGAAAACTCAAAACCGGGTGTTTGCATGCGCTTGGAAAGCGCGGCCATTCAGTAATACTGCGTACCAGGTTAAAAATGTCCGCGACAGGAATCATGATGCCTGTCTTCGCGCGGCACGATCCGGCGCCGTAGCTGAATAAGTATCATTCCGCTTAAAACTAACAATATCCACGATGATAGCAAACCGCCACCGCCTTTTCCTCTTGCTCGTCGGCATCATTTGACCCGCCATCCTCAATGGTTAATTCCACACACCAGTATCCTTCTCGCAATCCATCTACATAGCTTTCATCGCCCGGTGACGGGTAGCGTCCCGCCTCTCCTGACGAAGACTGAATCTTGTTGTGTTCATTCACTTCAAACAGGCTCCATCCTTGCGGCGTTAATTTCCGAAAAACCGACTCCGGGGCGATTGATTGACGCTGTGGAATCACAATTTTGGCTATCCCTGGTCGCCGGTTGAGGAGGCCGTGCTCGCCTATGTTCGGGAGCAGGCCGGACCCTCGGTTTGAAACGTCTCGGCACCTGAACATCAGGGATGATAAAGAATCGGTGTCAAGGGTGCTGGACCCTTTGGCACTGGTTTGGCTATTGAGTGAGAAGAAGCGCGAGAGTTACCCGGCAGGCCTGCTCAAGGGTAAGATTTATAAGGAAAAAGTGGTATGAATAATACCTTGATCTGCCTCGACCACTTCAATAGTGGGGAGGGGGTGGTTCGGGGGCGTCGACCTGTAGTGGTGAGGGTTCCAGGGCACGGAGTTTTTCATCCAACTGGCGAACCCTGGTTTCCAGGCGCTGGATAAGGTTCTGCTGCTCGGCCAGGGTTTCACTCAGGCTAAGCAGGGTCTGTTCCTGGAAAGCGAAGCGACTTTCCAGGTCATTCAGGCGATCTTCCATCAGGGCTCCCGTCTGGTGTTGAGGTTTCGTGAACCTTATTTAGGATACCGGTCATCCAGGTTCGCCGGGCAGAGCACGTTACGCATGATGCCGATCAGGTCGAGCAACTGGTGGTTGCGGATCCGGTAATAGATGCGGTTCGCCTCTTTGCGCGAGACCACGATGTTCTTGTTGCGCAGCTGTTCCAGATGCTGGGAGATATTGCTTTGCGAGGTGCCGGTTCGCTCCACGATCTCCCCCACCGAGAGTTCGTGTTCGCCCAGTGAACAGAGGATCTTCCAACGTAACGGGTGCGCCATGGCCTTGAGCGCATTGGCGGTCAGGGAGGTGTCCTCGTCTTCGGGTTCAGGTGGATCTAGGGGTTCACTCATACTTCACACTCCTTCGGATGTGGTAGTGCTGACATCCGCTTCTCGGATATACCCGGTCATATCTTTGGCAATGCAGATGATATGTTGGATCTGACCCTCTGGGTCTTTGACCGCGGTACGGGAGAACAGTATCGGTACCCGACGGCCATCTTTGGCGATGAAACGGGCCTCGATGCGGCTGAGCGCCCCGGTTCGGATCAACGCCTCCAGCCAGGTGCCGAAAAACGCCCCGGCCTGCTCCTCTTCCTCTTCCTCGAATACGTCGCCTATGGACAACTGCCTGAGGTCCGCCTCGCTGTAGTCGAGCATCTTACAGGCAGCTGGATTGGCCGATTCGATCGCGCCTTCGGGATTGAGCACCAGCAGGGCCTCGCCCATATGGGTGATGATGTTCTCCAGATGTTGTTTCGCGGCGGCCAGTTGCGCGGTGCGTTCGGCGACTTTTTGTTCCAGGACCCGGTTGAGTTCCCGCTCCTTTTCGATCAGGCGGAAATAGGTGCTGATCTTGTTCAGCAGCTGATTATCGTCGATGGGTTTGAGCAGGTAGTCGACGCCACCGACCTCGTACCCCTTCTGCTGGAACTCCTCGGTCTTGAAGGCGGCGGTGAGGAAGATGATCGGTATGTCCTGGGTCTTCTTGCGGATCTTCAGCATCGAAGCGGTCTGAAAACCGTCCATCTCCGGCATCTGCACATCGAGGATGATGAGGTCGATGTCCGGCTCGCTGAGCGTGACGTCGATCGCGCCCTGACCCGAGGTGGCCTCGAGTATGGCAACCTCCATGTGCTTCTCGATCAACGTCCGCAGCGTGAAGAGATTATGGGCGTGGTCGTCGACGATGAGGAGTTTGAAGCCGGAGTAGCGATTCATGCCGTCTGTCGTTGCGGGTGCTGCTGGGGCGTCAATACCCTCGTCAACGCTGTCTCGAGCTCGTCGCGGTCGATGGGCTTGCACAGGCAGCCGTCTGCGCCCGAACGGCGGTAACGGGCCTCGCGGTCCGGATCGGCGGCTGCGTCCAGCACCAGGATGGGAAGCGTCTGGAAGGCCTCTTGACCCCGAATCGTCTCGATCGTATCACAACTGTTTCGCTCGTCGGAAAAAGCCGCCAGCAGCACCGCTGAGCAGCAATATTCCTCCTCGCGCAGCGTCTCCAGCGCCTCGTCGCCGTCGGCGGCGGTCTGCACGCTCAGCCCGAAGGAT
>JARRNW010000511.1:0-3045 GCA_037384565.1 Candidatus Thiodiazotropha sp. | reverse complement strand
TGGCAACGACTACATCACCCAGGCTTATCACGCCTGCGAGCAGGCCCGTTCTCAGGATGGTAACAATTATTTCATTGCGGACAGCCAGATCGTTCGGGGATCCGACGCACCTTCCGGAGAGGCCAACCTGGATCGTCTGATTCGCTTCGCCTTCGATCAGGATCATTTTCAACTGATCTACCAACCCATCGTCAGCCTGCACGGTGATACCCGGGAAAACTATGCGGTTACTGTTCGGATGCTGGATGAAAACAAGGAAGTAATCCAACCCGATCATTTCCTGAGCAAAGTGGATGAGATCGGACGCATGCATGACCTCGATCGATGGGTAATTCGTCATGCCATCGAAGAATTGGCCATGCAGCGCAAAAAAGGCAAGAAAATCAACTTCATCGTCAGCGTTTCAGGACGCTCACTGGAAGAAGACACCCTGCTCCTGTACATCTGCGATTGCCTGCGGGATTTCGAAGCCAAGGGCTCTTGGGTGACCTTCCAGTTCAACGACACGGATGCCAGAACTCACCTGCACCAGTTACAGAAATTCGCCGAAGGACTGAAAAAAATCAAATGTAAGATCTGCATTGATCATTTCGGACTCGCCAAAAAACCCGAGGCGATTCTCGGTAGCTTCCCGATTGACTTCATTCACTTCGACGGCTCATTCCTGGCGGATCTATCCAGCGACCAGGACAAACAGGACAAGCTGAACCACCTCAACGAAGTGGTGCAGGAACAGAACATAAAAACCATCGCATCGGGGGTGGAAGAGGCGAACAGCCTGGCTATTCTCTGGTCGATCGGAGTGAATTACATTCGAGGATACTTCATCCAGGAACCCACGCCGAATATCGACTACGACTTCACCACAGAGTAATTAAGGGCCTTGAAGGTAGTGGAGACACCGCCACTACCAAGGCATGAAGTTATTCCAGAAGGTCATGGGACGAGACGCATCATGAATGTTGTAGTTCATGGATTGCATGCCACGTTCGATGTTGTAGGTGGAGTGCGTCATCGTCTTCATAGACTCCTCCATGGAATCCATACTGGAAAGCATGGGCTCCAGGGTACGCACATCCTGAGCCATGGACTCCACACTGACCGCCATGGTGCGCACGTTCGCTGAGAGTTGACTGACGCTGTCGGTCATACTGATGAGATTACTGGACATGACGTTCATGTTGGAATCCACGCTCAAAGCGAGGAAATGGACATCTTTGGCAAGACTGAAGACCAGATAGAAACCGTAGGCCGCGAGGAGGATAAAGGCGAACAGGGAAGGATAAACCACGAGTTCCCATCGCCGGGCACTGGTCTCAAATGCCTGGGACAGGCGATCCATGGATGATTGCCCATCCTTGATCTCATCGACGACATCCAGGTCGTCGTTCACGAGCTTATCATCGTACTTCTCTGTCATAGGTATTCAAGCCACTTTTCCCGCACATTACGGTCTGATTAAAATATTAGCATAACAATCACTTATGGCAATTAAGGTTTTTTTATATGCTAATATTGCTGAGTTGTGCTCAAGCACCCGCGGCCCCGCTCCTCCCGACCATCCCCGTGACGAGACGACATCTGTATCGCCTTCAACCGTTTTCGCATCACCTCGAGAAAAACTTAATTTACAAGTGGTTACTCTAATCGTCGTTCACCCAGGCGCCCCGGGTCAATAACCACTGCTTCGGATGATGTCAGCATAGCAGATACAAACGGATGCCTGATACACATCCGTCTCTGGCGATATACCACTTTTTTTCAGTGGCTATCACTAAATAATCTGCGGGGGTGCACGAAGGGTTTAAAACTCGCCGGTCGCGCCCCGATTCATGATATCCAGAATATACTCCTTGACCTTGATCGCCTTTTCCTTCAATTCCGCGGGGAGGGGTTCGCCGCCATAGATCATCATGTCCATATTGAGCGTAATCAGCCACAGCTTACCGTCCGTATCTTCCAGGAGGGTGATACGGCAGGGCAGATAGGCGGAAAAGGCATCGGAGTAGTCGAGCATATCCGCAGCGGTCAGGGAGTTGCAAAACAGGTAGATTTTAACGAACCGGTAATCACTGCCTCGTTTTGCCGCAATGTCCTTGGAAAGCGGGAGCTCGCCAACATTCGACATGTTGTGCTCGTTGGCTACGAACTTCATGGTCTCTTCCACCTCCTCGGCGGTAAGACCTTCATTAACAGGAATTTTCCAGATACTGGCATCAGCCGCGCTCTTGCTATCGACCACCGCGCGGGCAAACTCCTTGAATACCCGGGGAGATTCAGGGTCGAAACCCTGTACGACCCCTTGGTACTTGGTATAACCCACGCCGACGCCAATCACGGCCAACAGCCCGATCAGCGCCAATAAATTTCGTATCATCCCCATCTTTGTCTCCAGTCTCTATTTTTGCTATTGCTGAACCGATGCGATTGCCGGCTCTGCGTTATTGTAACTGCGTCGAGCGATGAATAACCACGTAATTCAACGCCTTATTATTATCAGTGCTTCTTATTAACCCGGCACCTTAATATGCCATGTTCAGCCGAAACGTGCCTGCCCTGGCACCATAATCGCTATCTTTCAGGAGTTCAAGAAACCCCAAAGGGCCTATTCGCCGCACGGGGTCGCTTCAACCCTGGGAAACGTACTTCGGATAAAGCGCCGCTGTCAGGGCGTAGAACTCTTTACTGCCTTTTCCCCGGGGATCCAGTTCGAATACCGCCAGACCTTCACTGAATGAACGGCGGAAAACCGTCCTCTGGCAGAGTCTGTGTTTGACGAATCGTACATCCTGTAGGGTGATCAAGGCCGCGGCCGCCTCATCGGATTCACGGATGGCGTGATGGGTATCGGCGCGATTGACGAATGCCAGCAATTCCGGTCGCTTGCCCTCGAGCGCTTCGTCGAGAAAGCGTATGAAACGCTGGGTAGACCAGATGTCCGCCTGGGAAGGCGGCACCGGCATGACCACCCGATCCGCTAACTGCAAGGCGTGTTTCATTGCGGAGATATCCGAAGTCCCCACATCGATCAGAACTTCATCGTAA
>JARRNW010000510.1:0-3596 GCA_037384565.1 Candidatus Thiodiazotropha sp. | reverse complement strand
CGCGGAGAGGATCATCATCCTGCCATAGTTATTGGAATTGAAGGTGGGTATGCTTTTAATGAGCCACTTAGGGAGAAAGCCAAAAGCAATGGAGACCGACAGGGAGAGTATGACAAAAGCAAACAATAAAGCTGTCCTGATCTTGTGGGTTGCAAGAAAGAACAGAGATGTCATCGCAAGCAATATTGGGATGATCCCGACATAGATGGTGCGTTCGACATCCGCATAGGTCTTAAAATATGGATAGATGAAACCTGCCAGCCACTTGAAGCTCAGAGGGGTGCCACCATGACGTGAGTCAAATGTGTCGGTGTATTGCAACATCTCCGACAGGGACTGGATCGAGAATAGGGTTATTAAGAACGCAAGCGCAAGGGCTGCTGTTAGGAGTGCTGCCTGGGTCAATACAGGTTTTATTCCCTCAGACCATGGTGCATAAAACAGGCTCATAATTCCCAAAGCAATGAAAGCATACACCACAATGCTCGGAAAACCGCCAAAAATCATGAGGGAAGTGACGATGGTAATGCAGGGAAGGGACGATATTCGGTTACCCGTGAGCGCTAACAAAAACAGATAGCTGCCGATACAGGCAATGTCAAGATTTGTCAGCCATGCGAAGTAGTAGGCCGTGGCATTCTCGTCAATAGACAGGAAGACTGCGAATGCGGGTGTAAATACTGAGGCGGAGAGCCATTGAATGCCGGGTGTTCCATTGATTGGGTTTGGGTTCCATAAGGGGATTTCCCCTTTTCTAATGGACTCCTTGGCTTGTATCCAGCGTGATAAACGGGCGTCAAGGATATCTGTTCTGGCTGGATGCCTGAGGGGCACATCAAGTGCTAAATTCTGCCAGCCGGCTTGATTGGCAAGGATATCCGTGGGTGCTACGGTCTCTCCCTTAAATGGGTTGGCTCCCATAATGAAAACCGATATCGCAATGAGAATAAAATAGGGGGATAACCTGACAATGGTATTTTTCATGATTTATCTGTTTCCTTGTTCCATTTATGCTTCATGCTGGAAATAGCGAGAACTAGACCGACTTCACTGCTGAGATAGAATATCCGATTGATGGTGGCGAGCACGACCGCGGAGTTTGTGTCGAGATAGGGTATGAGTCCGGTTACCAGTATCGCTTCACGGATACCAATGCCTGCGGGTGCGAATGGGACAACAAAACCCACGGCATAACTCAAGGCGTACAAACCAACGATGTAGAGGTAGGCCGGAGGTGATTCTATCAAAGGTGTAAGGGTGATCCAAAAAGAAAAACCCATGCAGATCCACAGGGCGATGACGACGACCAGTGATTTCAGGTTAAACTTGAGTGCGTGAAAATAACGGGTCAGCGCCTTTCGCCAAAACAGAGCGAATGTCGCCATCAGGCCGCACGTCACCCAGAGAAATATCGGTTGCGAAAATGGTTCCGGTAATCGGTGCAGCAGTTTCATTAGGAGTGGTTGCTGCATGATCAGTATGAGTGCTGTGCCGACAACGAAGGCGCTGAATACTACCCAAAAAGTTTCCACCAGCAAGGTGTTTCTGATGGTCTTATTATTCAGGTTGTGTTCGCGATAGAAGGTGATTCTACCGACGAATTGCCAGATCGAGCCTGGAATGTACTTGCCGAGTTGGGAGATGTTGTAAATCTCAAAACAGCGTCGATAGCTAAATCGGATGCCGAATCTCAATAGCGCCAACCGCATGACTTCGACCAGGAATATTTTTGCAACGAGAATGGCAACAAAGGCAAGGCTTAGAGTCGCAGCGGGTATTTTTTCAATCACAGAGATCGCTGTACCCAGATTGCGATAAAGAAACAGGCTGATAAAGACAAGAATCAGGATCCACCAGACCGATTTCAGGATGGTCTTGGTGTCAAGATTTGTTGGATGTGTCGTCTTACTCACGAGGTGATAATTCAAAGTGTTTCTTTTGCATGCTGAGCCGGGGTGTGGTGCTCATCAAAGATGAAAGCAAATTGTTGGTACGACGATGTCAGTACTGTCTGATGATGCTGGCGTAATCTGTCCTGAATTTCTTCTGTATTCTCGGCGATATACTGGATCGCCTTGAGAATCGCTGCGCCTTCTACCTGTTTGAAATCAAATACCCATTGCTCCAATCCGAAACTCTGCATCACTTCCAGGTACTTGTGACTCCAGCCCAGGACCAGGACCGGTTGCTGGGCGGCAAGTGCGGCAATCATGGCATGAAATCGAGAGACCATCACAATCTGACAGAATGACATCAACTGTTTTATCCCATTGGTATTGATGTCCTGAGTCACGGAATAGAGGGCTGTGGTCTCGGGGTGGTGGGCCAGAACCTTCTCGCGGATCTCTTTGATCACGGGTAGGTCGTTATTTCTCAGGCGATCGCCACTTGCTTCCCGAGTGGCGTTGGGAAACAGCAGCACCGCATACCCCTGTTCGAGGAGCTGCTCGCACAATAGGCTCAGGCTCTCGGTGTAGCCCTGGTTGTTTTTCAGGCTCTTGGCGGCCAGTACACTACTCGGGCACAGGCCGATCAGGGGACGGGATTGCGTTTGTAGTTGTTCCGAGAGACGGGCCAGTGCCTCCGGGTTCTCCGTGGTGAGGCTGAACTCCGGGCGATGCAGGAAGGCCACGTCCGCCACTGGAGAAGGGTACAGCCCATCCAGTTGGAGTTCCTGAAGATGCTCGAAGGTGCTCTGGCCACGGGCAAAGATCTGCCGGCAAAACTTCAGGGTCATGCGTGCGGCCAGGCGGTTGATCCGATGCCGGAAGGGCCCCAGGGCCTGGGAGAACTTCACCACCGGGGTGTTGAGGACCATTGCCGGCACCAGGGTGAGGATGTTGAAGGGCAGGAACTTTTCCCGTCCGTCGATGAACGAGACCCCGGCCAGGTCGATCAGCATGTCGGATGCGTCCAATGCCCGCACCGAGGCGGGTAGTAGCGGTTTCAGCCATCCGAGCAGGGGCAGTTTCCCCAAGGCATAGAGTAACGCTCCAGGAAACAGCACTGCGACCAGTGCCAGGGGGGTGGCGCTGAACACCTGGATAGCGGGATCGCGAATCAGTTGACGGTCCGTATCGGGATAGTAGGAGTAGATTTGGAACCGGCACTCGGGATAGCGGGACCGGATCTGACCGATCGTGGTGGTCAGCATGGCTTCCGCACCCCGGTTGCCGCTGATCGTGGCGGCAATGATCGAGACGTTCTTCATTACAGGGATTCCAGGCCTTTACGGACATAGAGATAGAGTTTCAGCAGCGGCCTCGGCAGTTTGAAGATCCAGCCGCGCCAACGTGGGCTTTCGCTCCAGCGCATGCTACTCAAGGCCATCCAGGCAGTGAGCCACTCGTGCCAGCGAACTCGGCAACCGAGCTTGTCAGGCAGTTTGTAGCCGAATTGGGGAGCGACCCGACTTCGAGCGCTGACATTGTAATGGAAAGGCGCGGCTCGGGTCTGACCATCAAGAATATCATTAATCTCCAAGGGACTGGCCTCAATGAGTTTCTGTTCATGAACCCGGGACCAGAGGTGGCTGCCATTATCAGTGCGTATGATGACACCGGTCTTCTTTATTGTGTCGTCCTTGAATCGATAGG
>JARRNW010000509.1:0-4115 GCA_037384565.1 Candidatus Thiodiazotropha sp. | reverse complement strand
TAAAATGGTTGCAACACCTGGAATTACTACCTGCTTTCCAGCAAATGTCATTGTCACATCCTGAGCCCAGGCATATTTCAAATAGAACACCTTGAATCCAACTGGCGGTTCATAGTCTTTTAAACCACTTTCCGCTGCGTAGACAAGTTCATCGATCTGCTCAATAAAGCGCCTAGTACCTGTTACAACCACTCCACCATCCACAGCTTTCCGAATGCTGTTTTTCTGATCAATTAAATCCAGATCAGCCGCTGCTCTAACGATTCTCTTAGATATCGACCTTGACGCCGGAATAATCCGCCTTGATATTTTGTTGGATGTATAGAAATAGACAACCGCGCCATCATAATACCGAACAAGACCAAATGACTTACTGATCTTACTTATTATCTCTCGGGCTGTAATGTTGTCAAAACTGCCATTCACGGTTCCTTTTACAGATTCATCAACAACGACAGGAACGGATATTTGACTAAACAACTCCTGTAAGAATGAACTGATTGGTTGCTCTCTGGCAATGATCGTAATGTCACTGTCAATATTAGGTATTGATGCGGCATTCAAATCAAATGCAGAAAAAAACAAAAAAGAACACAAAAAAAGTATTTCTACTATTTTAATTCTTCTTGCTTGACGAACTTTCAGATGTTTTATCATTAATAGAGCCTTTAAACCGCTTCAAGTAACATTTCAGGTACGCCAATGCTATCTAATACGTTGACATGAACCTTGGGAACTAGTTCATTATGTGAAAGGATTGGCGTATCGAAACAGACGCCTTCAAGCATCTTCCTGACATGACGTCTTATCTGGACTGACGTAACCAGTGCAACAGGTGTGTGTTTCTGAATCGATTTGGATACTGATTCAATTATGTTTTCGGCGTCTTTGGGATGGAGCGCCATTTGCACTACCCCTGAGGTAACGCGTATCGACTGAAGAAGTTTTTCCTCAAGTTCTGCGCTCATAAGCACGGCGTGCAGGGTATCTTCAGGCGCATATCTGTGGCTGATCTGCCTTCTGAGTGCGATGCGCGCATATTCGGTTAGGTTGTTGACATCCTTTTCATGCTGGCCCGTCTCAATCAGGGCTTCCAGAATCCCTCTGAGATTTCTAATCGGTATCTCTTCTTCTACCAAATTCCTGAGAATAGTCGCCAACGACTGCATTGGAACGATGCGAAGCACTTCTTTAATAATGTCCGGTATTTCACCGGTTAATTGGGTCAACATCATGCTGGTTTCCTGTAAGCCTAGGAACAACGTGACGTTTCGCCGAAGTGATTCATGTATCGCCTTAGGTATTCTTTTCAGGGCATCGGATGTCTCGATACCGCTTCTTGCGATGGGTACTTCGTAGGCCAGCAGTTGCCAACCGTCTTTTTTACTACCAAACCAGTGGAGATTAATTTTAGGTATATTTATACCCAAATCCATTTGGTAGTCATCGACCAGTTCCCGAATCTCGCTAATAAGCGCCGCACCTTCTTCATTTGAGGACAACTCGACCGGCAACTGTAACAGTAACGGAACCGCAGGCTTGACATCGCTACTGGAGTCAAGTAATGCCTCGGGGGTTCTTGATGATTCCTTGTTGTTGAGAATGACCTCAAAAGTGGGCTTTGTAACCTTGTCAATCCTGGAACGCCATACGGGTACCATGAGTGCCCCTGTTATCAATAACAAGGCACCTATTACTACAAATACCCCGCTCGGAAATCCGGGTACAAATGCCATCAAAAGACAGAGTGAACCTGCTACGAGAGAAACTCTTGGAATGGCTGTCAGTTGCTTCTGGATTGAATCACCCAGATGACGATCGGACTGATCATCAGTTGCTCGAGTTACGATTAAACCCGCAGACATGGCGCCGAGCAACGCGGGTATTTGAGCTACCATACCATCGCCGACTGTTAAGATGGAGTATTTGGCCATGGCGGACCCAAGCTCCATATCCAATTGCAAAACCCCGATAGCAAGGCCGCCCAGGAGATTTATTATAATGATGACGATGCCTGCGATCGCGTCACCTTTTACAAACTTCATAGCACCATCCATGCTGCCATGAAGTTTACTCTCAAGCTCTATTTCTCGTCTCTTTCGCTTTGCTTCATCTTTATCAATAAGTCCAGAACGCAAATCGGAATCGATCGACAACTGTTTACCTGGCATGGCATCTAGGGTAAACCGTGCGGCTACTTCTGCAACTCGCTCGGCGCCCTTTGCGATTACAATAAACTGGACGAGTGTTATGATGAGAAAAACGACCAGGCCAACGACTATGTTTCCACCGGCCACCATGTTTCCGAATGTATCGATGATGTGACCGGCATCGCCGTGAAGCAGGATCATGCGTGTCGTGGCAACGGACAACGCCAATCGATAGAGAGTGCTGAGTAGGAGAACGCTTGGAAATACTGAGAACTGTAAAGGAGTCGATATATAAACCCCCATTAGAACCAATATCAAACCGACGACAATATTCAGTGCAACCAGCGAATCTAGAACCAGGGTCGGTAATGGCAGCACCATCAAGGCAATAATTGCTACAACTCCCACCGCAAGAGCAATATCGCTGACGCTGGAAAATGCGCCGCTATTATTCTCACGTTCAGAGTGTAAGTATTCGCGTATACTCATGACATCACATCACTTTCTTATTGTTCATCCTTGTGTTTTAACCCTAACTCTTCAAGCAGAATATTTTTTACATACTATGGGACTCACTCTTCAATTGGAGATACCTCTCCATGACTTTATTCACATATTTTTTCGTTTCTTTGTACGGTGGTATCGTGTATCCGTATCTAATCACTGCATTTTCGCCTGCATTATATGCAGCTAATATTAAAGGTATGTTATTTCCGAACAAATGGTGAAGTGAACGAATATAATTTGAACTCACTCTCAGGTTGCTGACTGGATTGAAGAGTTCTTGTTCCGGATTTGTCATGCCAAATCGTCTCGCGGTATCGGGCATGATGCCAAATCGTCTCGCGGTATCGGGCATGACTTGCATCAGCCCCTGAGCTCCAGCTCGTGAAACAGCACGTGCATTGTAGTCCGATTCGACTTCAGCTATCGCATGGAGAAGCAAGGGCTCAATATTGTATTCCTGCGAAACCCTGAAAATATCCTCATTGTAACGCTTGCCAAATCTAATCCGTGTCTGGTTAGGTTGCGCTTCTCCGCTTGGCCTGTCTATGAGGTATTCAGGAAGGGGAGCTCGTTCCAAGCGTGAAATGTGGCGACGCTCAGTGTCCTGAAGATCATAACGCTTTAGGTGCTCGGAATTGACGGATGCCGTCTCCAAATACACTGTTTCAAAATGACTGTTGGGAAGTTTAAGTTCTGAGAATTGACCGGATTCGAGATCGACGTGTGACGTTTCGAAAGCAAAACAGGGTACATTTGAGCACGTTGCGGCGAGTATGACGATCCCTGTTATTCCGTGCCTCATGCTTCTTCCTTAGAAAGTGCTTCCTAAAATCCGACCATTGGAGCCTAGCCATATTCTACATGACTCGCCGACAACTGAGCGGATAACCGCGAGCGAAATTTGCGAACTACGTCACACGGCCATTTCTGGCCTGGTGTAGATCCAACGCTTCAGAATTCGCCTTGCCCGTCGCTAACTGCTTCAGGTTGGCTGCATTTAAACACAAGAAATTAGTTCTGAAAACTAGGAAAACGCTCAAATAAGGCTCAGAATAATCCTACATATCCGTACAGGCCATCTGTGAGCAACATAAATACTCAATAAGCCCCACTTTCGTGTCGGATATCTGCAATTAGTCATTATCTTGACACTCCTGATGAACAAGATATCCCTTTCGCGATAACTCACCCGAACTTCGGTCTAACACCACTAGGACATCGACCGGATATCTGATATTAATAGTGCCAAACACTCTGTTTTTGGATTGACTATAAACGAATACCTGCATTGGACGCATAGATGGCCGACAATAATGACAGTGGGGATAAAACAGAAAAGCCCACACCGAAAAAGCTCAAGGATGCCCGAAAAAAAGGTGATGTCTCAAAGAGTAAAGATATCTCCAGCACCAGTGTCATGATAATCTGGATCGTCCTTCTAGGCGCAGCACTCTACTA
>JARRNW010000508.1:0-3091 GCA_037384565.1 Candidatus Thiodiazotropha sp. | reverse complement strand
ATGGAGGGTCCCTTCTCCCTCCGGGAGAAGGACAGGATGAGGGGAGTAAAATCATCAACGCGGGCGCTTTTCAAAACTCCCAATTGTGTTTAACTCCCCTCACCCTGTCCCTCTCCCGAGGGGAGAGGGGACGATCTGATCGGGATTGGTGGAGTGATTTCTGGACACCCACTCTAAGGGACTCATCACTCCGAGCAATACGCTCTTGTTTGGATGGGTGACTGTTAAGACGACGGTGTGATGCGGAATTCGAGAGTTTTTTGACCATGCTGATCGGTCCGCTTGTTGGGGGAGATCAGGTTGAACGGTGCCGGTAAATTTTGAAAAGATCGGTATCCGTTGAGAGCACTAATGTTGTACTCTTGCCGATTATTGATGTGTATGCCTGCATGGTCCTGGTGAACTCGTAGAATTCCACGGATTGAGCATTTTTATTGTAGGCGTTGGCATAGATTTCAGTTGCTTTTGCATCAGCAAGGCCACGAATTTCCTCGACCTTACGGTATGCTTCAGACTGAATCTTGTTCAGATCTCGCACGCGATTTCCTCGTATTCTTGCCGCTTCACCATGCCCTTCCGATAAAAATCGTTCGGCAATTTGACGTCGCTCGCTGATCATTCGATCATAAATTTTCGGCTTGACGCTTTCGTTGTAATTAATTCGCTTAAATCGAATATCTAATAATTCGATACCAAATACTCGCACCTTTTCAGACGCTGCTGTAAAGATTTCCTGCTCGACGAGTTTGCGTCCCTTCTGTATCGGGACCAATGCACCCATATCCAATTTTCGCTCTGTATCTGTCAGCAAGGCCTCGCGAAGCGGCACGCGATTCTTGGTGGTTCGAATGATCTCTATCAGTTCATGTTTTGCGACGGCGTTTCGTGTTTCGCTGCCAAGGATATCGTCAAGTCGAGACTGCGCACTACGCTCGTCGCGCAGACGCAGGTAATATTGAAGGGGCTGAGTTATCCGCCAGCGGGCGAACAGGTCAACCGAGATATACAGCTTGTCCTTTGTTGGCATGTCGGACGGATTCCCATCCCATTCCAATACCCGCTTGTCGAGAGGATTGACCTCTTGAATAAAAGGCAGCTTCATCTTCAATCCAGCGCTTGTTACGGGATCACCTACCGGTTTGCCGAACTGAGTAATAATAACCTGTTCAACCTCACTTACCGTATATATCGAACTGAAAAGGATGTATGCGACAACACCCAAGACAATCAACATACCGACCGATATTTTCATGGTTGATCTCCGAGCTGGGCATCCAGATTGAGAAACGGCAGAATATTTCGAGTCTGCTGGTCTATGATGATCTTCGAACGAATGGCCGGCATCACTTCCTGTAGTGTCTCTATATAGATGCGGCGGCGTGTGACTTCTGGCGCCTTAACATATTCCGCAAGCAACGCACTAAAACGGGCCACATCACCCTCAGCCTCATTGATTCGCTTAATCCGGTAACCGTCTGCCTCACGAATCCTCTGATCCTTCTCACCTTCGGCAAGGGGGATTACCTTGTTGTAATCTCGTCTCGCTTCATTGATCAGTTTCTCTTTTTCCTGCTGTGCTTGATTAACTTCGTTGAAAGAGGCTTGTACCGGTTGCGGTGGGTTAATATTCTTCAGTTGCACCTGATCAATACTTATGCCCATGGCATATTTGGTCGAAAGCGCCTGCATTTTACTGAGTGCTTCGTTTTCGATCTCTTGCCTTCCGATGGTAATCACCTCATCGACAGTACGGTCACCAACCACTTCCCGCATGACCGATTCAGAGACATACCGAAGTGTTTCACTGGGTTCTCTCACCTCAAAAAGAAATTTGACCGGTTCAGAGATTCGATATTGCACAACCCATTCAACAAGCGCAGCGTTCAGATCGCCCGTTACCATTTCGGTCTCTCGTTTTCCGTCGCGTGGAGTCTGGTAGGGATCAGTTGCGCCTGGCGTGGTAAACCCGAATTCCTGCTTCAATTGTCGCTTGACAGGCACAATGGTTGCCACATCTATTCCAACCGGCAGTTTGAAATGCAACCCAGGAGGGACCTCTTTAAGATATTTGCCAAAACGTTGTACAACAGCCACCGAGTCGCTTGGCACGGTATAATAGGCAGTCCACGCACCAACCCCAATGAGCATCAACAGCGCGAACAGAATAGATCCGGCCGCGCCGCCACGTGGCAGATAGCGTTTCAGGCGGTCACGGCCATCTTGAATCAAACGCCCCAAATCTGGGGGAGTTGCTT
Organism: Candidatus Thiodiazotropha sp.; assembly: GCA_037384565.1. Lineage (GTDB taxonomy): Bacteria > Pseudomonadota > Gammaproteobacteria > Chromatiales > Chromatiaceae > Thiodiazotropha. The sequence goes on along the minus strand of JARRNW010000508.1, from coordinate 836 downwards.
CAGTTTTCCAGGAGCCTCCCTGGGGCACACTACCTTTTTTGTCCTGCATTCGTCAGTACCTCTTGTTTACTAACCAGGCCAGAGATATAAACACACATCAGCCGACGTGTGTTTGCTCACGGCAAGGCATCAAGGCGTGACCTGACTCGCATTCTCTTTGTATGTACCAACCACTTGTGCTTCCACTCGTCGGTCCGTCTGCAGACAGAAGTGCAACTCATCTGCTTTGGAGTCGTCACAATCACCGGATTTTGTGATCGGTTGCATCTCGCCTTTTCCAGAGACAATGATGCTCTCCGCAGGCACCCCCATACTCACCATGTAATTTTTCACAGCTTGCGCACGTTGCTCAGATAGATGTTGATTGTAACTGTCTGTACCAAGTCTGTCGGCGTGCCCTGTAACGGTGATTGTTTCTGGATATATATCGTTAAGTTTTCCAACGAAGGTATCCAGCATTAAACGCACTGAAGGCCGCAATTCCGACTTGTCAAAATCGAACTTTGTATCGATTCCGAACGTTACAGCCATTGGTTCATCAATTGGCTCAGGCGCTTTGCTATCCACCACCTCGAAAGCCGCGAAACTTGCTTTGCATGGCACTGAGTTTTCCACAGCCGGCAATTCAGCGCCGGTATGCCAGCACTCGCCATAGTCGGTCGTAAACACATTCTGAAAGTTATCGGTTACATATTCACTGGCGAATTGTTTTTCGCTCCGGACTTCACAACCGCCCGGCGGTCTTCACGTCCAGGTAGGCGTTCACCAGATTGATCGGCAGTTGCTGGGGACGGCTGTCGATCACCTTGGCGCCCCGGTATTGGATGCGCTCGTGG
>JARRNW010000507.1:0-4436 GCA_037384565.1 Candidatus Thiodiazotropha sp. | reverse complement strand
CCGGTGCGACGCTCACACGAGGGGCAGCCACCGGTTGGGGTGCGCGGTTGAGGGTAAGCGGCGGATCGAGCAGGACCGTGTATTCGCGAACCAGTCTGCCCTTGGGCCAGTTGACCTCGACGAGAAAATTGAGAAACGGCTCTCTGATCGCATCCTGGCTGGTGATCGAGATCACCGGCTTGCCCGCAGCCGTCATCATGGGCTTGAATTTCAACCCGGACAGGAAAAACGGCCGTTCGATACCCGCCTTGTCGAAAGCAGTCTGCGAGGCCAGATCGACACGGATGTCCTGCACCTCTTCCTGGTCTATTTCACCCAAACCGAGCGCCCAGGCGCCCATGGGTGAGAGGGCTGTTGCCACAGCCACTGCCAGAGACAGCTTACGAATCATGCTTCCTCCTTGCCAGAAAACATAACCCACCGGTCAAAGGTGCTCCGGTGCAGTGGGCTCAGAGCGCCCCCTGAACAGCCCCGATAGGTTTAGAATAAACTTAACAATTTGTCGCTAACTATAGCTGATGGATAATCTTTTTACCAAAACTTCGATGATCTTCACAGCATTTCCTGCGATCCCGTATCGCAAGTTGTCAGCGACGCCCCAAAGTGAGAAATCCGTCGAATTTTTTACGCTGGCATTTAACCTTCCCACCGTTAGCAAATCTTTTCCAGAGGCATCGCTTACCACGCTCGGAAAGTAGTCGGCCTGCTCCTTCATATCCACATACGGTAGCTGTGCCAGCAACCTTTCCAGCGTCGCCGTATCGGTCGCCTGCACGGTGCTGAAATGCACTACCTGGGTATGTCCATAGAATACCGGCGCCCAGCAGCTGCTGACCGTGATCGGCAGATTGGGCTGGCCCAGCAGGCGTCTCAAAACAGCCGCCATGCCGGCCTCTTCTCCGCGACCGTCGCCGGGCAGGCGATCCTCCGGCCGGGGCACCAGGTTGAACGCCACCTGGCGTGGAAACAACAGGGGCCGGGCCGGCTTGCCGTTGAGCATTTGAGCGGTCTGTCTCGCCATCTCCTCAACGCCCGAGCGCCCCAGCTCAGATACCGCATGGCAACTGAACAGACTCACCCGTTCCAGGCCGAAACTGTCGCACAAGGGCTTTAGCAGCGTGGCGCTTTGTACCGTAGCCGCATCAGGCAATGCAATGAAACTCCCCCGCTCGACCTCGTCCAGTACCTCATCATTGACGCCGGCTACTACCAAAGGCACATCCTCGTGCGCACCCGGCTGCCCACCGATATCGACCACCACGCAACCTGCATCCAGCGCCCGCATCAGCCATTCGTCCGTCTGCGGCATCTCACCGCTGGAGACGACGATGTCATATTCGCTGGATGGTCGTCGATCACTGCGAGGAGTGACTCGGTAATAAGACCATCGGTACCGATAATGGCCAGCTTTAACGCCATTTTCACTCGATTGATTCGTTATTATGAAAACGAAACCCCGTCGTCGGCCTAAGAGACTACACGACGGGGTTTTGCGATCCCTCGAACGGCCCGCGGCCATCCGTGCAATCTTGCAGCAGAATCCTCAGCATACGTCGCAGAGGTTCCGCCGCGCCCCATAACAGCTGATCACCCACGGTGAAGGCATTGAGATACTCATTGCCAATGTTCATCTTGCGCAGGCGCCCGACCGGCACTGTCAGGGTTCCGGTAACGCGCGCAGGACTCAGTTCCTTCACGGTGATCTCCCGCTCGTTGGGTATCACTTTCACCCAATCATTGGCGGTGCTCAGTATCGACTCAATCTCGTCTATCGGCACATCGCTGCGTAACTTTATGGTCAACGCCTGGCTGTGGCATCGCATAGCGCCGATTCTTACGCAGGTTCCGTCGATGGGCACCGGGTGGTCACTGCGACCGAGAATCTTGTTGGTCTCGACAAAGCCCTTCCACTCCTCCTTGCTCTGGCCGTTCTCCAGCGGAACGTCGATCCAGGGGATCAGACTGCCGGCCAGCGCGGCACCGAAGTTTTCCGTGGGGAAGGCTTCGTCGCGCTGGGTTTCCGCGACCTTGCGATCGATCTCGAGGATCGCCGAGGCGGGATCGTTCAGCTTGTCGTGCACGGCCTTCTCGATGGCGCCCATCTGGCTGATCAGCTCGCGCATGTTGCGCGCGCCGGCGCCAGAGGCCGCCTGGTAGGTCATCGAGGTGGCCCACTCCACCAGGTCCTCGCGAAACAGGCCGCCGAGGGCCATCAGCATCAGGCTGACCGTACAGTTGCCGCCGATGAAGTCCTTCACACCCCTGGACAGCCCATCGCGTATGACCGGGTCATTGACCGGATCGAGCACGATGATGGTGTGGTCCTTCATGCGCAGACTGGAGGCGGCGTCGATCCAGTAGCCCTGCCATCCTGCCGCACGCAGTTTCGGATAGATCTCGTTGGTATAGCTGCCGCCCTGGCAGGTGACGATCGCCTCCATCTGCATCAGTTCATCAATGTCGTTGGCGTCTTTCAGCGGCGGTATCGTCTTGCCGATCTCCGGACCCGCCTGTCCCACCTGAGAGGTGGTGAAGAAGACCGGCTCATCGATCGCTGCGAAATCGCTCTCCTCCAGCATGCGGTTCATGAGCACCGAGCCCACCATGCCGCGCCAACCTACAAAACCGACTCGTTTCATTCTCTTAAGACCTTATAAATACATTGAATTAGGTCGTCATGCCGACGAAGCGCCCAGACCTGACCCGGCATCCAAGTGCTGGATATTTCCGGATTCAGGCATATGCCGGAATGACGTCATAAAGTATCCTGCGTCTGCATCTCGCAAAGCGCCCGCCAGCCGGACGCAAATCCATGCAAGATCAATCCAATGCCGCCACGACCGCGTCACCCATGGCCTCGCAATTCACCTCGGTCATGCCCTCGGACATGATGTCGGGGGTGCGCAGGCCTTCGTCGAGCACCGTCTCCACCGCCCTCTGCACCCGATCGGCCATCTCCGGCGCGTCCAGGCTGTAGCGCAGCATCATCGCGGCCGAAAGAATCGTCGCCAGCGGATTGGCAATACCCTTACCTGCGATGTCCGGTGCCGAGCCGTGGATCGGCTCGTACATGCCCTTGCCATTCTCATCGAGGGATGCCGAGGGCAGCATGCCGATGGAGCCGGTCAGCATGGCGGCGCAATCGGACAGAATATCGCCAAACATGTTGGTCGTCACCATCACGTCGAACTGTTTCGGCCACTTCACCAGCTGCATGGCGGCGTTGTCCACGTACATGTGACTCAATTCGATATCCGGATGGTCCTTGCCGACCCGGATCATCACCTCGCGCCAGAGCTCGGTGCACTCCAGCACGTTGGCCTTGTCCACCGAGCAGACCCGGCCGCCGCGCTTGGCCGCGATGTCGAAGGCGACCCGGCCGATGCGCTCGATCTCCGACTCCGAATAGACCAGGGTGTTGAAACCCTGGCGCTCGCCATTGTCGAGTTCGCGGATACCGCGCGGCTGACCGAAGTAGATGCCGCCGGTGAGTTCGCGCACGATCATGATGTCGAGCCCGGCGACGATCTCCGGCTTCAGGCTGGAGGCGCCGGCAAGCTGGGGATAGAGGATCGCGGGACGCAGGTTGGCGAACAGGTTGAGCCCGGAACGTAGTCCCAGCAACCCCTTCTCCGGCCGGATCGAGATGTCCAGCGGCTCCCACTTGGGTCCGCCGACGGCGCCGAGCAGGATGGCGTCCGCCTCCTTGGCCAGCTCCAGGGTGGCGTCCGGCAGCGGACCGCCGGTGGCGTCGATGGCGGCGCCGCCGATCAGGGCCTCGTCCAGATCGATATCCAGATCGTAGGCGTCGCGCAGGTTGGCCAATACCTTCACCGCTTCGGCGACAATCTCCGGGCCGATGCCGTCACCCGGCAGTACAAGAATTTTTTTGCTCATTTATCAACTCGTTATAGATAATAATTAAATTTACACTCGAATTTTGAGTGGATACGTATCACCGCCACACAAGCGTCGGGCCCGATGCTCCGGCCGATGATCCGGTGCGGCAAGCCGCACTCTACACACCCGCCAGGATTGTAGGGTGCGGCTCGCCGCACCAAAGACCCCTTCCACTCAGGAAGCAAACAACCAGGGCGCTTCCTGGCGACGCCGCGCCTCGTAGGCCTTGATCTCGTCCACATGCTGCAGGGTCAGGCCGATATCGTCCAGTCCGTTGAGCAGGCAGTGCTTGCGAAACGCGTCGACCTCGAAAGCGATGGTCTCGCCGTCCGGCAGTTTCAACTGCTGGCGCTCCAGATCGACTTCAATGTTCAGCGCCGACACACCGGTGGCCTGCTGAAACAAAACGTCGATGGTTTCTTCCGGCAGAACAATCGGCAACAGGCCGTTCTTGAAACAGTTGTTGAAGAAGATGTCGGCGAAGCTCGGCGCCAGGATCACCCGGAAACCGTAGTCCTCCAGCGCCCAGGGGGCAT
>JARRNW010000506.1:0-3094 GCA_037384565.1 Candidatus Thiodiazotropha sp. | reverse complement strand
CCGGATTTCGCCTTGGAAGATCTGTTGCGGCAGGGCCGAAAGACCCTCTGGTCCAACTCCGAGAAAGAGACCGAAAACGGACTGCAATCCCTCGATCAACTGACCCAACATGCTATGTCACTGGACAGTTCACCGATTCAAACGCGTCTGGCGGAAGCGATCCGGTTATTGCGCAAAGAGGGCATCGATCTGTCCGACCGCCGCATCGTCAAATCCCAGGCGCTGATCAATGCCGCGGCCGCCCTGGCGGGCCGGGAGATTCCGGGCCGCGCCGACCTCTGGCCGCTGATCTATGTCATCCCGACCCGCGAGGCACAACAGACCGCCAGAGAGGTGTTGCGCGACCTGTTGGAAGCGACCGAGAACAACACCTTATCCGCTGCGGCCGAACATGCCTCCAAGGGCCCGCTGGCGCGCGCGCAGCGGCTGCTGGAAAAGGGCGAACAACTCCTCGCCACCCCTGCCGAACAGCGCTCCAGATTAGAGATTGAAGCCCTGGGCCGGGAGATCGATGCGGGATTCCCCCTGGAGGGGATGCCTGAACCGCTACGTAAACTGCGCGAGCAGTTGCTCCTGCTGTGTACCGAGATTGGCACGGAGAACGCTTAAATGGACTTACGCCGGATAGTTTGGCGTATGCGTCATGAACCCCTGGTGCCGCAAGGATTGATGGCCTCTGGCCCGCAACGCCACACAACCGCTGAGCGTCTGCTGACCCGGGATGACCAACACCTGGCCCGATTACGCGGTGTGGTAGGCGATCAACACCTGTTGATCCTGGGCGACGAAACCGACCTGCCTTGGATACCCGAGGCCACCTACCTGGGTCAGGACCGTCTCGCGGTGCATCTGCTACTGCCCACCAACCTGTGCCCGGAGATCCCCCTGGAATGGCTTGACCGCGCCCTCATCGCCGCTCACGGCGAACAACACTATGCTGTCGACCCGATCCGCCACATGCTGGTGCCGGTCGCGGATGCCCTGCGCCTTGATCGCAGCTGCCTGCGGCAGGTGTTGGCCTGATGCAATTGCCCGCGCCCATCAGCACCTGGTCAGGAATCCTCAAGCTGTTTCCAGACGACATGGCCCAAACACTGAACAGCCTTTCCCGGCGTCTGGCTCCCCTGCTGGGCCCGTTACCTCAATCCGTCCGACAAGGTATCGATCAGGCGGATGGATTCGGCGGTCTGACCCATCGCGGTCACTACGAACGCCTGTTGATGAGCGAATGGGCCATGGCACGTTGCGCACCGGATGAGTTTCTTCGCCGGGCCACCTCGGGGGAACACCTGTTTCTCGAACCGGCGAGAAAGCAGCCCCACGAACAGAAGGGAATCGTCGTACTCTTCGATGCGGGTCCCGAGCAAATCGGCAAACCCCGACTGTTGCATCTGGCTCTGCTGATTCTGCTGGCCAGACGCGCTGAACAGGCCAAGGTCGATCTCTTTTGGGGCCTGTTTCAAGACCCCGATTGTCACTGTCACCCAACCATCAACCAAGCCTCCATCACCACACTGCTCGAAGGCAGGAGCCCATCGCCACTTGGGGAAAAGTGGCTAACATCCTGGCAACAGCAACTCTCTCGGCACAATCTTTTGGAGTGCTGGTGTGTCACCCCATCCCGGTTCGACAGCGCATTTCAGCAACAAGGAAATATCCGTATCGATGAACCCTTGACGGCAAAGGTCGAGTGGTTACAAGTTGCCGTGGAAATCGGCAGCCGACGCAAACAAGCCGAAATCGAACTGCCACCGGACGACATTGCCATACGCTTGCTCAGACAACCGTTTGCCCCGCCACCCAGGCAAGTGATTCATAGCGACAAACGCCAGAGCAATATCATCATCAGTCACAACGGCCGTAAACTGGCCTATTGCGCCGGCAATACCCTCTATCTTCACAGCATTCCCGGTTCGCCCAATGCCAAACCGAGCCGTATCAAAACCCTGACCTTTCCTGCGGATCAACAACTGGTAGCGGTGAACATCACCCGCAAACGCATCAGCGCCATCACCCACAACAGCGGCTACTGGTACTACCACCGCTTTGCCGGTTTGCCTGAGGTCCTGCAACAGAACAAGAGTCAGCGCATCCCCCTGGAGGAAGGCAACATTACGCCTTTCTTTTTCGATCAATTCAGCAAGGGGAATCGCTTGCTACTGCTGGATGCCAACCAGCGTGTTCGTTCGCTGCAGCTACCGCCGGAGAAAAATCTGTTTCAAGCCATTGCCCAGCAGGTTTTCTATCTTGGCGACATGGGTGTCGGCCCCTGCTATGCACGCCTTTCGGGCACGGGGGAGATCGAACTGGTTTGGTATCCGGGGGCGGAGAAACCCTGCACGGCCCGCTTCTCAGCGATCGCCAATCGATCTCCCGGTTTTTTCATCCATGCCAGCGGAGGCTGGAATAAATGCCAGGTCGGGGCGGTGGCCGTCGAACAGTCCGACAATCGTTGGTCCTTGCACAGTCACCGATTCAAGACAGAGGTCATTCTACAACCGGGCGATCTACCCTGCGGCGTGCTCAACCAGAGTCTCGAAATTGGCGAAAAGTGGCGCAACAACCTGTGGTTGATCATCCACAATCCCTCGGATCAGGCGATCTATGCGCTGGACGATCAGCAACGTTACCCCCTGATGGAGGATTGCGGCGTTATCGACCAGCCCAAGCTCAACCCGAAACACCCCTATCTGCACTATGTTTCGGAGCAGGGCGACGATCGGATCTACTGCCTGCAACGCCGGGTTGAATTGATGCGCCTATCCGGGGAGCCGGACGCGTGAGCCCCCACAACCTGCAACCGTCGGAATATGTCGCCCGGGGCTGGATCGAAGCCGCCGGTCTGTTGTTTGATGCCCGTCGCATGTCCCAGGAGCAACTGATGGCAAGCGTCATGACCCAATGGCATCCCGGTTCTCAACTCTTCCGCATTGACCACGGCTATGTGCTGCTCTGGCAGCAACCCCAGTCCATGCACGCCGGGGAAGCTCCCGCAGCGCCTCTGCTCGCCTTTGGCTCGCTCTACGCCACCGCCCCCCTCAACGGGGAACAGATCAAGCGCTATTCGCGCCATCCACAGACACTTGTGCAAATC
>JARRNW010000505.1:0-3098 GCA_037384565.1 Candidatus Thiodiazotropha sp. | reverse complement strand
ACCGCGTCCAGATCGAAGTGGCTGTAGAGGTAGGGTGTGACCCGGTTCATGGGCAGGCCATGGAAACGGCAGATCCACTCCGCCAGGGGTTCGTGATCCTCTTCACTGAGACTGCAATAGATCTCGGTGCGGTTGCAGGTGGAAAGAATCACGCTCTCTTCCACCGCGGCATTCTCCAACAGGCTCCGCAGGGCCCCGGCGATGATATCGGGCCCAAAGGTTACCTTCTCCCGGATATCCACCGGGGCGGTTTTATGATTGAGTCCGAGCGCGAGTATCGACATCTGCCAGTCAGTCCAGTCTATGGGGTTGGAAATTTTGTTATATCAAATAGTTAAATTCAAGCATTATTACTGGGAATGAGAAGTGTAACGATGATTCCAGGGGGTCACCCAAGCCGTCAGGGGTCTCTTGTACGAGTGGTTGTCGTCATAAGTTGAACCGTTTCACATCTTCACATGATTCGGGCTGTGGCGCTGTCAAGATGGTGTGCGGAGGGCGCCGACAGAGTTGAACAACGTTATGGTTTACCCTCATTGCTTAAGTGACAGGATCTCTGTTATTAATATAAAAGTTTCATACAAGTCGTTCATTAGAAACACCTAATTCAATAATATCGAGCGGCTGGACTTGTATGCCGCTCGCCATGAGGAGGATGACAAATGCTGATGCGAAAGATCGCGTGTGCAATGGCTACGGCTGGTATATTGGTTGCTGGAAATGCGGTGGCCGGAGTCACGAAGGATCTGCCCATGCCCGGCGCGAATCCCAGTGCGGATGAGATCGCCAACCAAGTCTATTTCGTCAATCATTTCTATGCCCTGAAAAACTACGGTATCACCAACGACAACAAAGATCCTAAGAAGAGCGTACGTGCCATACCGGGCAAGATTACCGTCATCGTCAACAAGTCGGCGGGCAGCGAACCCTCCACCATCACCGTGGAGCGCTATCTGAATAACGATTACTCCGACGGCGTCACCAACGGACAGGATATCGCGATCTTCCGTTCCGGCAAGCTCAAGGGTACCGGTATGTTGATCACCGATTTCATTGATGACAATAAGAGCCAGTCCTACTCCATCTGGCTGCCGGCGCTGCGCAAGATCCGCCGTTTCGCCGAACCGGCCCATGACGACGCCTGGGGCGGTACTGATTTCACCTTCGGTGATGTTACCCTGCGTAAACCGAAGGACGAAACCCATGAGCTGCTGGGCAAAGAGACCTTCAACGACTGTCTGGGCGCCATCCCCAAAGAGGAATCCAAGAACAAATACCTCCCGAATCCCCCGGATGCGGCCTGCGATCACAAGGGTGTGGAGGTCTATAAACTCAAGAGCACGACCAAACGTGAAAACTGGTGGTACGACTATCGCATCAGCTATATCGACACTAAAACCTTTGCCGATTACCGCACCGATTACTTCAAAGGGGACAAGAAGATCAAGGTCATCGATCGGGACTGGCAAACCCTGGGGCAGGACGATCCGCGTGCCCAGTACTGGGGCTACTGGTACGGTAAGTCTTTTGACTCCGGCCATGAAACCTGGGCAGTGATTCCCCGTGAAATCGTCCAGTTCAACCAGCCGTGGGATGCGGATTTCTGGTCTGAAAGTACCCTGAGAAAAATAAAACGCTAATAACTACGGGAGGCGCTCAACCACTGGCGCCTCCCGTAAACCCGGCCGTCCGGTTCGTGACGGTCCATACCATCGCCGATAGAAACGGACATTGGAAAAACAAGCCGTTCATCGTTGTTGAACCCCCCGGGAGGAAGTATCCATGTTCAAACGCAGTAAGTTGTATCAATCGATGCTGCTCGCCTTGATCGTTCCAAGCGCTGCAGTCGCCGAGGTCGAGATTACCGGCTACCTGAAGAACGAAACCGCAGTCTTTACCCATGATGGTCAGGTCACGGGTGAAGCGGACACCCAGCTTGATCAGGAGGGGCACGATAACGGTGATCTGATGAAGTTTGAGAATTCCGCCCGAATCTTCCTCAACGGATACATCGGTGAATCGGTTTCCTGGCATGGTGATTTGAACCTGATCTACGACTCCGAAGGCGTCAATGACGATTACAAGGGGCACAAATCCTATACTCAGAACGACTATCTGAGAGAACTCTATTTCGATACCAGTGCGTTCGATTGGGATCTGCGCATTGGTAAACAGCAGGTGGTCTGGGGTACCGCGGACGGCATCAAGCTGCTGGATATCATCAACCCCACCGATTTCCGCGAGCTGAACCAGAACTCCATGGAGGACTCGCGTATTCCTATCTGGATGATCAACGCCGAACGCAATATCGGTGATGTGGGCAATATCCAGTTGATTGTCTCCCAGGTCGAGGAGAACAAAATCCCCGGTCTGAACGATGACGGGGATTCAGGTCAGCCCTTTATCATGAAGGGTGTGGACAGCATTACCGGCAAGGTCAACGGTTTTCTCAATGTGGCGCCGGCCCTGGCCAGTGTGGCGGCGAGTTTCACCAGTGGCGCGTCCATGGGCATGATTGGCGGCGTCCCCAGTCCCATGGGCCTGGTACCGACCTCGGGCATCACCGTGGACTACTTCGCTGACAGCATGCTGGATCTTTACGATATCGATGGCGATCCGACGACCACCAATGATCAGTATTTTCTGCTGCCGGGCCAGACCGCGCCAGGAGGCACCCGGCTGACCAGCATGCCCGGCTATATCCCCCTTGGGATGATTACCCAGGGTGGTCTGCAACCGGGTGATCCGAACGGTAATGCCTTCGAGACCAATCTGATGCCAGTGGCCGAAGACACCCAGAACTTTTCCGATCAGACCTACACCGCCTCAAAGCCCAGGTCCGCCTTCGAATACATGCCTAACGCCACCTTCGCAACCTTCAACACCTTTGCCCACTGTGTGGATGGCGATGGCAATGGTAGCTGTCAGATCGCTCCTGGGTCCGCTGACTACGCGGTTGGGGCTAAATCGGTATATGTCAGGGATTATCCGGAAGACAGCGATGTAAATGGCGGTTTTCGCTTCAAGGGTTACACCGATGCCGGTTTCAACTACTCGCTGAACTATTTCCACCACTACAGTGCTAACCCGGACATTTC
>JARRNW010000504.1:0-4420 GCA_037384565.1 Candidatus Thiodiazotropha sp. | reverse complement strand
CGCGACCAGAGCAAGGAGGAACACGGCAAGACTCAACAGACCCACCCAGTGGGTGCTGATGCTGTATCCGCTCGCGGACATGTGATTCGCCCAAGCCGTCCCGGGGATCAGTACCATCACTGCCACTGTTTGGATTGTTCGAATCATGACAAAAGGTGCTTGGCGGGAGACCTCAGTCGGGTTGTTACTACGGATTAGTTATAACTTGACGCTATAGCCTATCCCAATGACGGAAACCTGTCAGGTATCCGGGTTTGAAAAGCTGGTGACAGGGCTCGCTCCCGCCGGGACAGGCGCTGCTGCCTGTTTTCGTTCCAACAGCCTCTGTGCCATTTCGCGGTGTTCCAGTACCCCGGCCCCCGGGGTACAGACCACGGATCAGAATGAACTGGCGTTGACCCACAGGTGGGTCAGGATACTCGCCGCATAACCCAGGGCGATGACCGGCGCCCACTTCAGATGCCCGAAAAAGGTGTATTTGCCCCGGGCTTGGCCCATCAGCGCGACGCCCGCGGCGGAGCCGATCGACAGTAGGGAGCCGCCGACTCCCGCGGTCAGGGTGACCAGCATCCACTGTCCCATGGACATATCGGGCATCATGGTCAGTACCGCGAACATCACCGGAATGTTGTCGACGATGGCCGACAGAATCCCAACTGTGACATTGGCCGGAGTTGCATTCATGGCATCGCTCAACTGCAGCGCCGCCCCCCACTGGGTGTACATCACCTCCGAAACCACCGTGAGGTAGCCGATGAAACCCAGGCCTCCGACACATAGCACCACGCCATAGAAGAACAGCAGGGTATCCCACTCGGCCCGCGCCACCTTGTTAAAGACATCAAAAGAGACCATGTCCCCCATCTGACCGTCATGCTCCAGCTCAATCAGCTCTTCGCGGCTGAGATGCGGATGGTCGAGATGATAGGTCTTCTTGAGGTAGAAACCGAAGAACTGGAGGTAGGCCAGGCCGGTCAGCATGCCGATCACCGGGGGCATGCCGAGGAAATTGTGGAAACTCACCGCGGTGATGATGGTGGCGAGAAACAGGGCGATGATGCGTCTGGCGCCGCGTTTCATTTCAGCGCTTTCCCCGTCGCCGCTGGGTTGTTCGTTGGGTACCGCGAAATGCATGATTGCCGCGGGCACCAGCCAGTTCACCAGGGAGGGCAGAAAGAGTTCGAAAAAGGTCCCGAAGTCGACAATGCCCTGGGGGGTGTGGATGACTTTCTGCCAGACCATCAGGGTGGTGATGTCGCCGAATGGGCTGAACGCGCCGCCGGCATTGGCCCCCACGACGATATTGATGCAGGCCAGCAGCAGGGCGGTGGTCAGATTGTCGGCAATCGGCGAGATGACGAAGGCCAGCAGGCCGGTGATCCAGAACAGCATGCGGAAGCCAAAGCCTTTGCTGACCAGCCAGGCGCGCAGTTTTTCAAATACGTTACGCTCATCCATGGCGTTGATGTAGGTCATCGCCACCAATAGGAACAGCATCAGTTCCGCGTACTCCCGCAGGTTGTCGCGCACCATCTCTTCCGCGACATGGGACATGCCGTGGGCGTGGTAGTACCAGGCGATCAGGCCCCAGATGATACCGGCGGCGAGGATGACCGGCTTGGATTTTCTCAGATGGGTGAACTCCTCCGCCATGACCAGGAGATAGGCCAGGGCGAATACGGCAATGGCGGTGAAACCTACCCAGTGGCCGGTCAAATCCATATGTTCTCCCGCTCCTTCGCTGGCCACGGCAAGCGTGGGTAAGAGGAGTAGGAGGAGCAGGCTGAAGGTTTTTCTCACGGAGTCACCCCTGTTGGTCGATTTGGTGGGCATTGATACATAAAATTCCGGAGATTTTCCGGGATGCGGGATGCAGGGTCAATATTTTGTGTCAAATGAAATAGATAGGTCGCGTGAGAAAAGTCAAGTGAATTTGTCACACTGAATCTATGCGACACGTCATCGAGCCGTAATCTTGCCCATGGAATACTTTGTTGGCGCCACAGTCGAGCAGGGGTTACCGAGGCTGATGATGAACAACAAGAATATCGATGAAAAACCCAAGGGGCAGACCTACCATGAACTGCTCCTGACCCGGAATGTTCTGCTGTCACAGCCCCACGACGAGCGAACCATGCCCTGGGATGTGGTGCGCTATGCCCAACGTCATTCCGAGGTGACCCACTGGGAGGCGTTGTTGTGCGCCGCCTTCCTACCCAAGGCCGATAAACTGGTTGCGGTGGTGAGCCGGCGTCAATCGGAGGGCTACAGTGGCCTGCTTCGCCAGCAGGGTTCCCTGGAATATGTGCGATTCTTCGTCGATTGGGATGATGAGGCCTGTCATCAGTCCAGTGGCCTGTGCCAATTCCGGGTTCGGGATGTTGAGCAGATCGGTCCTGATCAACCGGTTCCGGCCTGTCATCTGGTTTCGGTGCCCTTTGAAGGGAAGCGCTATCAGGACGCTCGTACCCAGGGTCGGCTGCCCAAGGTGCGCGCTATTCTCTCCTGGAATCAGCTGCCGGGGCCCGACGGGGACTTCCGGCCGGTGTTCGGCAACCGGATCGACTCTCAGATCAGTGTGGATTCGGAGCATGCCCTGTTGGCGCACTTTGAAATACCGCTGGGGCAGCCGGTGAGACCCGGTGATCAGCTACCTTGCAGGACCGCGTGAGCGGTGCCTGAACCATGGATTCGGTTTCATGAGGCTTGAATAGGTGTTAGAGGTCCGATTTTGGGCCGTTTGCGTGGACTTGGCTATCTGGAAAAGTGTCGGCCGCAGGGATGCGGCTTTTGAAAGCCCAGGGATGGGTTTACCGTGTTTATGCCAGTTAGCCGAGTCCACGCAAGCGGCTCAATCCGGATCGAGATTGGGTCTCCGAAACTTGACCGGAACCCAGCACCTGGGCTTGAGTAAACCTGAACCCACGGGATTCAAGCTAAAGAAACACCGTCATCCCGGCAAATGCCGGGATCCAGAAAACTTTCAGGTTTCTCGATCGGCGCTTCAGGTGAATCCTCTTCCTTCCTGACAAGTAAATATTTCACAAATCCGGCGTGTTGCATTCGATACGTTCCCAAGCCTGGGATTTGAAATCATAGAACCATGGAAGTGTTCACACATGACGACAAATAACAGGAGAGAGGAATATGACCGTGCAGCATCAACACGAATCCGATCATCGTTCAAACACCGATGATTACCTCTTTGAACAGATCGACAACACAGGCTCCGTGAGCTTGCTCGACACCACCCTGTCGTTGTCCCAGCCCCTGCTGTTCCGCTCCCTGACCCGCGCCATAGAGGATTCCCCTCAGGGCCATGCAAAACGTTATCTGGACATCTTTGTGGCTTTGGTGCTGCTGCTCATCGCGAGCCCCCTTATGTTGAGCGTCGCAGCGTTGATCTGGTTGAGCACTCTGGGACGTGATCCGGTGTTCTATCGGCAGCTCCGGGTCGGATACGAAGGGCTTGAGTTTTATGTACTGAAGTTTCGCAGCATGCGCACCGATGCTGAGAAGGAGGGCGCCCGCATGGCGGCGAAGAACGATGACCGGGTAACCCGTATCGGCCGCTTCATTCGCAAGACCCGGATCGACGAACTGCCCCAACTGCTTAACGTATTGAGGGGGGATATGAGCCTGGTGGGACCGCGTCCAGAGCGTCCGGAATTCGTCTCGAAGTTCGAAGATGAGATCGAAGGCTATGCCTATCGGCATCAGGTCAAGCCGGGGATCACCGGACTGGCTCAGGTGAGTTATCCCTACGGCGACTCAGTGGAAGATGCGGCCAATAAGTTGTTCTATGACCTGACCTATGTCCGCAAGAACAGTGTCGGATTCGATTTGAAGATCCTGCTGAAAACCATTCCGGTGGTGTTGACCGGGCATGGTGCGCGGTAAGAAAACCTGCCTGTTGGTTCGGATAGTTCGTGTGAAACGTCAAGAGAATTGAATGGAATACCATCTCGTTCCCACGCTCCGCGTGGGAACGTCGACCGGGGTTAGGAATTCAACCCAAGCAGGGGCAATACCAAACAACGATGATAGGTGTTCCCACGCAGAGCGTGGGAACGAGAAAATGAACCGGGGGGTAGGTGCCGCCTTAATCTACAGGATACCAATTACCTGGCGGGTCCACAAAGATCCACGGACTATCGGCGGCTTCGGTTATCGTTACGGTGCGGACGTTGAGGATTTTGCTGATGGGTGGGTGCTCTGAAGTTGCTCGATCTGATACAGAGTTTCCGCTTTTGTCAGTTATATCCACAGAGCCATCCGATTTTAATGTTAGGCTGTAGTCAAACGCAGATGCATTCATTTTATATACCTTTCTCACATACCGCTCAGGGAAAATCCATAACCTATGGCATTAGGTACCATCTACCCGGAGGGTCTACGTAGACCCACCGGGAGCCAGTCG
>JARRNW010000503.1:0-4489 GCA_037384565.1 Candidatus Thiodiazotropha sp. | reverse complement strand
CCGAGTTCCAGTTGCTCGTACCAGGGACGGCTCATAACCTCGGAGTTGTGCATCAGAATCAAGTAGCGTACGTAATGCGGGTTGTCACTGCGCAGGTACGAAGAAACATGGGTATTTCGAAATGTCCCTGGTGAGGTTTCCTCGAAGATTCCCATTGCGGCAAGCATCCTAAGTAAACGATATACCGAATCAGCATCCGCTGAGGCCTTTGTGGCGAGTTCGCTGGATAATAGGGTTTCATCGCCCAGATGGGTGGCAAGATCGAGTCGGGCGGCTACATACAGAACCCGCGACTGCCAGAAGGCGGAACTGAGCTGTATCAGCCTGAATGCGGGCGGGGTCAAGCGGTTGGGAAGATTCTGTAGCCAGGATGCGAACTTCAGTATCTTGGCAAAGCGCCGCACGGCGCCTGAGTGTTTTTGAAATGTCATGGTTGATCATCCTTCAGTTCAGATCCAAGACCAGCAGTGAAGAGCTGGCCGTTAAATCGACACAATTCCAGTAAGAATTCCCTGTCCATGGGGTGACCCCATTGTTCCTCGAAAATACCCTTAAGTAGCATGGGCGTCATGGCGAGGCTTAAAAAACTCATGCGAATCACATCGGGGTTAATCGAGGGAGGAATCTCCCCTCTGGCCTTCATCTCGGCAACACGGCTTGCCCCGCGGGTACGACCCCGCTCGATGAGTTGAAGCACAAAGCGCTTGCCGGGAGCCTGATTCAGAGCAAGGACCTTGAGCATCAGTTTGGGAAACTCCGGCCGGGAGATCATCGTCTCGTAATAGAGGCGCAATAGTTCTTCCAAGCCTTCCACAGAACCCAAGCTGGGTTTGTCGAGGGCATCGAGCAGAGGCGTGATAGTTTCCCGGAACATCTCTTCGTACAGTCCCTCTTTGGTCCCGAAGTAATAGTGAATCATGGAGGCGTTGGCTCCGGCCCGCTCGGCGATCTGACGTGTGGTAACGTTGTGATACTCATCCGCGAGAAAGCAATCCATGGCCGCTGCCAGCAGGCGCGAGCGAACAGACTCAGTGGTTTCGGTTTCAGTCACTGGCATCGTATTGATCCTATCTCAGTATGTACTTAGTCCGTATTGACACTTACTTAAGCTAACAAAAACCACCGTCATCCCAGCGTATGCCGGAAGCCAGGAGGCTGGACGATACGATTTTCCTGGATGCCATTCTTAGGCCTGTAAACGGTGTGTCTATGTCCGTTTCTCTGGTTTAACGAAAACCAAGAGCATCGTTAAGTAAGTGCCAAGCGGCCCAGCTCAAGAAAAACTAACATTCTTTGGTCGGTATCGAACAGTAATTCCGTTAACCAAAACAGGCCAGTTGATTGATCTGGGTAATTTCTCGAGCGGCTTGACAAAGGGCTCCCCGTCGTAGTGGTAGTAGGTGTACGCATGTTCGCACCGTAACGGGTAGGAGCTGAAAAATCCAACAACCCCCGACCGGTGCGAACCGGCGGGGGTTTTCTTATTTCAGCCCCGCCGATTCACCGGTCGATCGAAACATAGGAGATCGAACCGATGATCAGACTTACAGGTGCCGAGCTCACTGTTGAGCTGTTACAGCGCCAGGGCATCACCCAGCTTTCCGGTATTCCCGGCGGGGCCAATCTGCCCCTCTACGATGCCCTGAGTCGCAGCGCCATTCATCATGTACTGGCCCGTCATGAGCAGGGCGCCGGCTTCATCGCTCAGGGCATGGCCCGGGTCACAGGAAACCCGGCAGTCTGCTTTGCCACCTCGGGCCCCGGGGCGACTAATGTGCTGACCGCCCTCGCCGATGCCTACCTGGACTCCATACCGGTGATCTGCATCACCGGCCAGGTGCCCCTGCCGATGATCGGCACCGACGCCTTCCAGGAGGTGGATATCTACGGAATGAGCTTACCGGTGACCAAGCACAACTTTCTGGTACGCCGGGTCGAGGACCTTCTCGAAGTCATCCCGGAGGCCTTCCGGATTGCCGGTTCCGGGCGACCGGGTCCAGTGCTGATCGACATCCCCAAGGATGTGCAGCTGGCAACGATCGAGGTCGCGACCTGGCCCGAACCCGGAACCGCGGAACCTGCGCAGGCTGCCTCTCAGGAGGCGATCGAACAGGCGCTCAGCCTCATGGCATCCGCGCAACGTCCCATCCTCTATCTTGGCGGTGGGGTTATCCATGCCGGTGCCGCTGAAACGGCTCGGCAGTTTGCCGAGCGTTGCGACCTACCGACGGTGATGACCCTCATGGCCCTCGGTGCACTACCAGACGAACACCCATTGTCCCTGGGTATGCTGGGGATGCACGGTGCGGCGGCGACCAACCATGCCCTGCATCGCAGTGACCTGTTGATTGCCCTGGGAGCGCGATTTGATGACCGGGCCACCGGGCGGCTGGCCGAGTTCTGCCCCGATGCCCAGGTGATTCATCTGGACATCGACGCCAGCGAGATTCACAAGCTTCGGCGTGCGGATGTGCCCCTGCGCGGAGACTTGGGTTTGACACTGGAAAAGCTGCTCAAAGCGGTGACGCGACAACAGCGGGAATCCTGGCGGGAGGAGATTGCAGGTTTGCGTCAACGCTACCCGGCAACGACTTGGGGTGCTGCCCTGGAGCGACCCCAGGACCTGATTCGGCGTGTTGGCTTGGAGATGGGCCCGGACGCTGTGGTGGTCACCGATGTGGGGCAGCACCAGATGTGGACCGCCCAAGTCTATCCCTTCAGCCGGCCCCGCCAGTGGCTCACCTCGGGTGGCCTGGGAACCATGGGTTTTGGCCTTCCGGCGGCCATCGGGGCGGCACTGGCTGAGCCGCAACGACCGGTGATCTGCTTCTCTGGCGACGGAAGCATTCTGATGAATATCCAGGAGTTGGCCACTGCTACGCAATACAACCTGAATATCAAGCTGGTGCTGCTGAACAATCGGGCGTTGGGGCTGGTGCGACAGCAACAGGATCTGTTCTATGGGGGTAATCGGTTTGCCTCCGGGTTTGATCGGGAAGTACGCTTCTGCGAGATCGCAAAAGGATTCGGCTGGTCGACTCTGGACCTGAGTGGAGCTGCTGCAGATCTCCGATCCGTGGTCGATGTCTTGAGGAAACCAGGTCCACAGTTCATCCATGTGCTAATCAATGGCGAGGAGCGGGTCTATCCCATGGTGCCACCGGGTGGTGCCAATCATCAGATGCTGACAGGAGCGGAACATGACTGCTAATAACCGGACAAGTGATCTGCAGGCGGTGTTGGAGTTGACGGTCAACAATCATCCGGGGGTCATGTCCCACGTCTGTGGTTTGTTCTCACGCCGGGCCTTCAATGTCGACGGGATACTGTGCATGCCGATGAGCGACCGTGCCTACAGCCGGATCTGGCTACGGGTTCAGGAGGGTGAACGGCTAAATCAGGTGGTCAGCCAACTGCAAAAACTACACGATGTACATCAGGTCGTGAGGCACTCCCCAGACCATGAGGTGTTTTCGAATCTTGAACTGTTTTTTGATAAGTCCCGAGAGTCAATAGATGCTTGCGTTAACCACTCTTAGTGTGAGGCTGTCATAAGGCGACTTCACCTGAAAGTTCTCTTTTAATTAGGTTAATAATTGCAGGGAAACTAAATGCAATTTTATTGAAATGGAATATTCAACTTTAATGTTATTGGTTAGTGCGATCACTACTGGCAGCGCTTATGCGGATAAATATCAGGTCATGGGAACTGTCGATGCAATTCGAATTTGTGCATCGGGCCACCCGGTTGAAAGCTTTAGAGATATCATGACTTTTCATATGGACGCAGCAACGCAGATATGTAGCTGTTATTCGCGATTTCACTGAACTCTAGTAAATTCGCATAACATGCTAAAGCGCGATGATCCTGCGCACCTCCAACAAGGATACAGTCGATACCGGCAGCTATGGCTCCCCCAAGATCCCTTCTTTTGGAATCCCCAATAACAAGGCAGCTTTCTTTTGATACGCCTAATTGATTTACAACCATTTCGAAGGGTTTCGGAGAGGGCTTTACTATCCCATGATCGGAAGAAAACGACGTGGTAGATAGAATCTTATCAATGCCATGTTGTTTAAAGGTATCCAGCCATAATGATTTAGGTGCCCATATATCAATGACAGCAGATAATAGATATCTTTTATTAAGACTATGCAAGGTGTCAATATACTCTTTAGGAATATATCCATGCTCATGGTGCGAGAAAGTGCGGATGATTTTATCAATTTCAGAATCTGAAACATCAAAAGTTAACGTCTCGTGAATGGCGTCGGCGATTGAAGGAAAATTATTTCTGTAGTTTTCTTTAGGGTAAAGATCATCAAGGTACTCGTAAATATTTCGGATGACTTGATTAATAACTGACTGAGATAAACTTCCACCGATCGACTCATAGTAAATTGAGTAATCCTCACTTTTACTAAATCTATCTTCTCCAAACATAAATGTACTATTCATGTCGAGTAGAAGAGCTTTCTTGCCGCGTAT
>JARRNW010000502.1:0-3812 GCA_037384565.1 Candidatus Thiodiazotropha sp. | reverse complement strand
CGTATTCGCTATCATCAGGTTTGGCTCGATCTGACCCGCTACGAGTATGAGGTTTTGCGAACGCTACTGAGACATCCGGAACGTATTTACACCCGAAACCAGATCATGGAGCAGGTCTGGAGTGACCCGGGTGACAGTCTGGAACGCGCAGTGGATACCCATATTAAAACCCTGCGCGCCAAACTACGTGAAGTAAGTGGGGACGAAAATCCCATCCAGACTCATCGTGGCATGGGCTACAGCATCAGCGGCAGTGTTCGTGAATCTTAGCGTACGTATCTTTCTTGCCTATTTTCTACTCCTTGGGTTCGCCATCTGGTTCGTAATGCGCAGTTTCTCGGCGGAACTGGTGCCTGGGATGCGCCAATCATTGGAAGAGGTGCTGGTAGACACCGCCAATCTGGTGGCGGAGCTGGTTGCCGATGAAATGGATCAGGATACTCTGCAAGGCGGACGGTTCGAAAGTGCCATGCGGGCTTTTGCTCAGCGACGGCTCGATGCGCGTATCTGGTTTTTGAAGAAGCGCGATCCCAATCTGATCGTCTATGTCACCGATGCCCAGGGTATCGTGCGCTATCACTCTCAGGGACGAGATCTGGGCAAGGACTACTCCCAATGGAATGATGTCTACCTCACCCTGCGCGGTGAGTACGGTGCGCGTACCACCCGGGAGGTGGCAGAAGACGAGTTTAGTAGCATCAGCGTGGCAATTCAGCCGTTTGCGGAAAGAGTTGTGAACAATATCGAAGAGAAGGGCGGTTTGATCATTCTGGCCGCCCTGGCTCTGGGGCTGCTCATCACCTACTGGCTCACCACCTCCATACGCCGGCTTACCGCCTATGCCCGGCAGGTGCGCGAAGGTGGGCGGCCCAAGGTGCCGCGTCTGCGCGAGGGTGAACTGGCACAGTTGGCCGAGGCGATGGAGGCGATGCGCCGGGAGCTGGAGGGTAAGGACTATGTGGAACACTACCTGCACAGTCTGACCCATGAGCTGAAAAGTCCCCTGGCTGCGATTCAGGGCACTGCGGAACTGCTTGATGAAGAGATGCCGTTGCCTGATCGCCGGCGCTTTATCGCCAACATTAGAGCCGAGGCGGAACGTCTTCGACAAGTAGTAGAGCAACTACTGCGCCTGGCTGCGTTGGAGAAGCGCCAGGGATTGATCGATCCTCAGCCGGTGGATATGGCCAGTTTGATCGAGACCTTATGTGAGGAGCGGCGTTGGCGGGTGGATCGGGAAGAGATCTGCTTCGAGTGTGAATTGGAGCGGCGGGCCAAACCGGTCGCCGAACGCTTTTTATTGCAACAAGCCCTGGGGAACCTGATCGACAACGCCATCGATTTTAGTCCCTCCGGCGGGACGATTCAGCTCGACAGCCATACTGCAGATGGGCTGTGGGAGTTTCAGGTTCGGGATCACGGTCCCGGTGTTCCGGATTATGCCCTGTCCAGGATCTTCGAGCGTTTCTACTCTTTGCCGAGACCGAACGGGGGCGCCCGCAGCAGTGGTTTGGGTCTTAGCTTTGTGCAAGAAGTTGCGCAATTGCATGGCGGGCGGATCCGCCTGGAGAATCACCCCGAAGGGGGTGTCGTTGCCCACCTGTCGATACCCGTGAACCCCGCCTTGTCTGCGTCTGAATTCTGACAGTCCCGTTGCGAACCCGGTTCGCACACACTCCCCACATCAACACCACATAATCACCTTGTAGAGTCTCCCTGAGTTACACAAGGAGACGATGATGAAGCATCCATTAGTTAAGAAAGTTGTGGTCATTGTGCTGTTGAGCGTCCTGCTGATGATCCCCTTGATGATGATCGAAGACGTAGTCAAGGAACGCAGTTCCTACCGGGAGGAGGCCCGCTATAGCATTGCGCAAAGTTGGACCGGTGAACAACAGGTGCTTGGGCCGCTGTTGGTGGTGCCCTATAAAGAGCGATTCACGGTCAAGCAGTGGAATAAGGAGGCGAAGCGCTATGAAGAAGAGGAACGGGTTTTCGACCGGCGTTTACTGATCGCCCCCGAAGGCTTGACGGTGGATGGCGAGGTGGCGACCGAGACCCGCAAGCGGGGAATCTATGAAGTGCCTGTGTATCGCAGTCAGCTTGCCGTGACAGGTAGCTTTGATCTGTCTGGTATTGATGAAGTCGCCACCAGAACCGAGCATCAGATCGAGTGGCAGGAGGCGGTGCTTTCGGTGTCAATCAGCGACACCCGTGGGGTTGAGGTGCAACCTGTGCTGAAGTGGCGTAATCAAACCATACAGTTTAAGCCCGATACCCTGGTGGATGGGATTCGTAACGGCATGCACGCAAACCTGGGACAGCTGCAGACACAGGGTGGCTTGGCGGAATTCAGTTTTGATCTGCATTTGAATGGCATGGAGATGCTGTCGTTCGCGCCCATGGGTAAGAGTACCAGTATCCGTCTTAAGGCGGACTGGCCCGATCCCAGTTTTGTCGGTCGCTACCTGCCGTCGAGTCGTGAGATCGATCTTGAGGGCTTCCGTGCAAAATGGAATCTCTCGTCATTTTCCAGTGGTGTGCCCCGGTATCTTGAGAATTGCCAGGAGGGTGACTGCTCCGAACTGGCTCAGGAGAGTTTCGGTGTCAGGTTGTTCAACTCGGTTGACATCTATCAACAGAGTGAGCGTTCCGTGAAATATGCGTTGATGTTTATTGGTTTGACCTTTGTCAGCTTCTTTCTCTATGAACTAATGAAAGGTCTGCGTATGCATCCGATGCAGTATCTATTGGTGGGATTGGGACTGAGCGTGTTTTATCTGCTATTGATCTCGCTGTCCGAACATATGTCCTTTGTCTTTGCCTATTGCACGGCCAGTCTCGCATCCACCCTGTTAATCGGTTTCTATGTCAGTAGTGTTTTTAATTCAGTGAAACATGGCGGAATACTGACCGCTGAATTGCTACTGCTGTATGGCACCCTCTACGGGATCCTGAGCGCGGAGGACAGTTCATTGCTGATGGGTTCCCTTCTGATCTTTGGTGTCCTCAGTCTGGTGATGGTGGTGACGCGGCGACTCGACTGGTATGAGGTTACGGATAATTTGACCGCGAGACTGTCGGTAATGAAAACCGCGGATGAGGTCGGTACCGTTTCATGAGGTGTTTATTAACCCGGCACCTAAATATGCCATGTTCAGGTGCCGGGTTAATAATCGCTGAATCCAACTGCACCGGAGTGTAAAAGTGTCACTCCGCTTGCAGCGAAGAAGGTGGCGCGTGTAGAGATTTTAGACTGCAGTTGTCATTTGAATAAGTGGGGTGAATAATGATCGTGGGTCATCTGCCTGCCGGGTATCTCGTGTCCAGACTGGTGTTTTATCGGCTAGGTTCTTGGAATGTCACTTTTAAGTGGGTGCTGTTGGTCGGACTGTTCGGTTCTATTGCGCCGGATATTGATTTATTGTACGCCTATTATTTTGCGCATGTGTATCAGCACCACCATACCTACTGGACCCATCTTCCCATTGTCTGGGTGTCGTTTCTATTTGTCTCTATTGGACTGCAGTCCTGCGGTCTGTGGGCGCGGTTTTCAGTCTATTTATTTGTATTTTCACTCAATGGGTTTGTGCATATGTTGCTTGATACCATTACTGGAGATATCTGGTGGTTTGCGCCTTTTCTGGACGAGTCATTTACCTTGAATATATCAACTATGAGATATGAACGCTGGTGGATGAATATTGTGTTCAACTGGGCATTTGCGGTCGAGATGGGGATTGTTGCGAGTGCGCTATACCTTGGGTATCGAGACATGCGGGTCAGACATAAACCCATAGAAGTGGGTGGGG
>JARRNW010000501.1:0-3418 GCA_037384565.1 Candidatus Thiodiazotropha sp. | reverse complement strand
GATCGCCCCAGAATTTCGAATTGAAATCGAGCCTTGAATGTCGAGCGATTCCGCTCCTTGAGAAACCCCTAGCTAGGGATATCCCTAGCTAGGGAAATCCCCATCTTGGAATTTACGCATCAATCCTGCTTACTATTCCCACAATTTACTTGGATGCTCATGAAATGGAGATTCGGTCATGCGAAAGGGCAAGGAATATTTCAAGCCACTGATTATCTGTACACCACTCGCTCTTGCACTCAACGCCTGCGGTGGAGGTGGGGGTGGGGGTGGTGACAACCCGGATCCGGATCCCGGCCCCGTACATCAGCATCAAACTGGTTGGTACAGATCCGGATCAGGACACCCTCTCCTATGTGCTTGACGCCGCAAGTTCAGGCTCCGGATATGAGCGTGCTTTCGTGGATCCCAACGGGGGATACCTTTACGCGACCTTGACGAACGACGGCACAGACACCATCGTAATTCCCTACAAGGTGAGTGACGGATCCCTCTACAGTAGCGTCGCAGAAGTCACCATCACTATCGGTGAACTGGATGCTCATGGTGCAGGAGCCAACGAAATCCCAGCGGAGGAGTACGGACGCCTGGAGCAGGCCTTCTTCGATGGAGAGCGTTTCGGCGCAGCACTGGGAGAAGACCCCAGCCTGCCCGCCTCCATCGATCTATCCGGCAACTTCCCCCAACCGGGTAACCAGGGCAACCAGGGCAGCTGTGTGGGCTGGGCAACCGGTTACGCTCTGAAGTCTTATCATGAAAAGGTCGAGGAACAGTGGGCCTTTTCACAATCCACCACCTTCAGTCCTGCCTGGATCTACAATCAGATCAACGGCGGCCAGGATGGGGGATCCCGTATCGATGAAGCGTTGCAACTGATCATCAATCGCGGTGCGGCCACATGGGAGAACATGCCCTATACGGATAGCAATTTCACCCATCAACCCACACAAGAAGCCATCGCCCAGGCATCCCACTACAAAGCGACGGAATTCCGCGCGATCAGTGGCACCCAACAGATCAAAGCCGCGCTGGCCAACCGCAACCCGGTGGTCGCAGGCATCTATATCTACGATGACTTGTACTATTTACGTGGCGCCAACTCAGTCTACAACTCCACTACGGGTGAGCTCCTTGGTGGTCACGCTGTCACCGTGGTGGGTTACGATGACAACCAATTTGGTGGCGCCTTCAAGATCATCAACTCCTGGGGCACCGAATGGGGTGACAACGGCTTTTTCTGGTTGCCCTATACCATGGTCGGAAGAGTGATGGATCAGGCCCTGGTACTGACTGATGCCAACAACACCGGGGGCGGCACGGACGATGTCGTGGACCCGGTTGTACCACCTAACGACGGAGATCTGCCAAATCTCCAGGTTGTGGAATGGAATCTCAACTATGATACCCAGGCCGGTGGCCAGGGCACCTGGCAGTGGGAAGTGATCAACGCCGGCACCGTCACAGCGCCCATGGGTGCGGATGTCAACCTGGTGCTTTCAACGGACGCTCAGATCGACACCTCGGACTTTTACATCGTTTATGAGGAGATCCCGGAAGATCTTCCCCCAGGTGCCAGCGCCAAGCGGGATGCGTCTAATCCACGCTATTTCAAACTGCCCCAGAACCTTCCTGCCGGGGACTATTACATCGCCACCTGGGTCGATGATCTACAGGAAATCGAAGAGAGCGATGAGCAGGACAACCAGTCCTTTGGCGACCATCAACTGCATATCGACTCCGCATCGCTTCCGGATATTGCCATCGACTACTGGTGGGCATCCTGGGACGACTACGGAAACGGTCTTCTGGAGTACACGGTCTACAATGACGGGGATGCACCAACCACCAACATGGATTGGGATATCAACCTGATACTGACTCTCGGGGAAGATGTCAGCCAAGGCGGTTACTACCTGTTCTACGAGGATGCTGGCTTTATCATGGAGCCAGAAGACACCATTTATCGCGATGAGGACAACCCTGCCAGTTTCAATCTGTTTTATGATGCCGAGGGTAATCCGATACCCAGTGGCACCTACTACATGTCACTCTGGGTGGATGATCTGGGAGATGAACAAGAGTCGAACGAGATCAATAACCTGTCGGTGGGTAACAGTCAGGTCACCTTGACCAGCAGCAGTCAGAGCCCATTCGCCAATGCGGGTGATTCCGTGTCGAAAAAGGTTGCTGTGGACACCTCATCGTCAATGACAGTCATGGCCTATGACGGTAAGGGGGAAGGCGTCAGACACACCTTCAATGGACGTCGGATCCCGGACAGCAACGTTTTGATGCAAAAAGTACGAATCGCCGATGCGGCAGACGGGTCCCGGACCATGACGGTGCTGAGTGATAACAAACCCACGCTTGCTCCGCTGAGCGGAACCTTGACGGGCGAGAAGAAATACGACAAGCAGATCCACTCCGCGGATCAGGCAGTCTTCCCCCGTTCGAAGCAGATCAGAATGCCGCAAGTCGAAGGAACCAGCAGTCATGCCAAGTAATCGCCAGCAACTGTTCAGTCTCACGGCCCTGCTCCTGCTGACCGGTGGCTGTACCGCGCAGAATGCCGGGTCTGGAACCGAGCCGGCATTGGCAGAAAACACGCCCGGGAAACAGCTGGCGGATGCCTCCGTGCAACGCTGCATCGACGATGGTTATACCGCGGCCCCCGTGTTGCGGGACGGTATCCCGAGCAGTTATCTGTGTATCAATTCGGAAACACGGAAAAAATGTGACAGCTGGGCCTACTACCGGGGCGAGTGTCAGCTGAAGGGCTCCGGCTTGAATGCGCCTTCCCAGGAACAGGGTATCAAGATAAAGGAGCACTGAGCCTAAGGTTGGCATCCATCTCGTGATCGACCGGCTTAGACTGTCCGTAGAGAGCCTCAGCCGGTCGATCACCTGCACCCTACCTGCTCCTCACCTGGATAGCAGAGCCGCCTAGGCAGCACGAAAAAGCTCTTAGCCTATCGCTTTTCAGCCAGCACGATCGCCCGTCTGGGTGCCGGGTAACCTTCAAGGGTCAACCCGGAATTCAGTGGATCCAGGTAATCCCTCAGAGACTCGAAACGCATCCAAGGAGTAGATCTCTGCTCATCAAATCCTGTTGCTGATACATCCGCCACACGAATCCTCGTGAAACCAGCCCGCCTCATCCACGCCACCAGGGTGTCCGGGGTCGGTATGAACCAGACGTTGCGCATTTTGGCATAGCGTCCCTGGGGCACCAGCACTTCTCCCATCCCCCCTTCGATTACCAGAGTTTCCAGAACCAGCTCACCACCTCGCCTGAGGGCACCTTTGAGTTCCAACAGATGCGCGAAGGGGGATTGCCGATGATAGAAAACTCCCATTGAAAAAACTGTATCGAATGCTTCCAGATCCGAGGGAAGATCCTCGATACCCAAGGGGTAGA
>JARRNW010000500.1:0-3117 GCA_037384565.1 Candidatus Thiodiazotropha sp. | reverse complement strand
CCCAAATGACAGCGATAAGAGGTTTATTCTCGAGCCAAACGCTCTTTATGGGTTTAGATGGATAAATGATTAAAAACATCAGAAAAATGTATAACGAGACAAGGGGTCTCGTTAATATAACTGTTAGGTGCTGAAAAATCGTGAAGGAGACATTTAGAAAAATATTCGAATATTTAATTTTGTGGTTTCCAAGATCATTATTAGTAAGACAAGGGCCATTAACAAAACCAGATTTAATTGAAAGAAATATCGGAGTAGTATTAAAAGTATCGGAATGGGCAGGTAAAGATTGCGAGGGAGCGAAAGAAGCAGAGGTAAAACTGAACAATGAAAAGACAGTAGATGTCTTTATTCCTCCTCGGTGCAAGGTTAATGAGGGCGATCAAATAACTATAGCTCTTTTAAAAAGTAAAGGGTCTGAGCATATGTTTTACGTGTATAGCAAACACCTAACCAGCAGTTCCAGCCGACGTCGGCGCTAAAGCATGAACAAGTGGGAAATCAGGAAACAACCTGAATTGAATGACCTGCTTTCCATAGCTGACGCAAATCCTCAGTTGAGTGATTGTGTGATTGGGCAACTTATAGTTGAATCTTTGGTAGTTCAACTTATTGACACTAAACTTAATTCTCCGGAATAATTTAATTCTTTTAAATTGTCTTTTCCTACGAAAACAGAACTATGCGTTAGTATGGGATTGGTGTCTAATAATTTGGCTTCATTTTTAAAGAAACTAAATTCTGTTAGAAATAAGTTTGCGCAAGATAAACCGGACAGCCATAACAATGACCGAATAGTAAAGGGTCAGTGGTCATATCAAGCACACATCCAGCCTTACTAACCGACTTCGCCAGGAATGCGCATGGAAAACCGGCGGCGATTCACCGACCATTTCCGGTAGCACGCTCAGCGGTTCCTCTCAGTTGCAGACATCGCGCGACATTAGCGGCTAACAAGGGGCGCGTTAAGCAGACACCCAGCCTAGTAATACGAGGATAATACGAGTCACCGTTTAGTCGTTGTTGTAAAAGCACTACCATTTGAAATAACCAACTGATTTTGTATGACATTAGACTATCCCAAACGGTGAGTATCCCGATATCTGTTATGCCATAAAATTCGTGAATGCGTAGGATGCGGTGAGCTGTGCGAACCGCATCAATTGTGCGAACCGCATCAACAATAGAGCGCAGTGGTTCACGAACATCAATGATGCGGTTCGCACAGCTCACCACATCCTACGTAATATGCTCAAACCGCACATTACGCGTTGGACTGGATATTGGTCACGGGAACGCTTCGCGATCTGATCTAGGATAATTTCTAAGCACGAATTATCCATTTCATGCTATAAATACACGATATCCGTATTAACATATAAATCTTTAATATCCTTTATAGGATATAAATCTACAAGCATGGCCATTCGAGGCAATAAGGACCTGGGCGCTGCAATACGACGCGCCCGCAAGGCGCAGCAGCTGAGCCAGACCGACCTGGCGCAGAAGGCTTTCCTACGCCAGCCGTTGATCTCCGATCTGGAAAATGGCACGAGTAATCCCACGCTGGATACTGTTTTCAAGGTTCTGGCAGCACTGGATCTGGATTTAACGGTCGTGCCACGCCGCAAGGTCGATTTCGATCCCACGGACTATTGAGCCATGGGCCGCAAACGCCAATCACGGACATTGGATGTCTATGTCGGCACCCGCCAGGTCGGCCGTTATATGCGTGCAGCCAATGGCGCAACCTCCTTTCGCTATGCCGCGCAATGGCTCGGGTTCGAACGCGGCTTCCCGGTTTCTCTTTCGATGCCGTTGTCCGACCGGATCTGGTCCGGTGATGCGGTCAATGCCTGTTTTGACGGCCTGCTGCCGGACGACCCGACAGTGAGAGAGCGCATCGCCGCGCGTGAAGGTGCGGCGAGTGGCGGCACCTTCGATCTGCTGGCGGCCATTGGTCGGGATTGTGTCGGGGCGCTGCGCTTCGTGTCTGAGGGTGCTGATCCCGGTGATCCAAGGATGATGCGTCATCGACCGATCCGCGATGAGGAGATCGCAGAACGGCTCGCCTCCCTCTCCATCCATCCCTTGGGGCTTGATACCGGCTCTGATGATTTCCGGATATCGATTGCCGGGATGCAGGAGAAAACCGCCTTCCTGCAGGTCGATGGGCAGTGGCATCTGCCCCTGGGTGCGACACCCACCTCGCATATCTTCAAACCGGCCCTTAAGCAGGGTCCGAATGGCGCCGACTTTTCGGATAGCCCATGGAACGAGTGGCTGTGCCTGATGATCTGTCGTGAACTGGGGCTTGAAACCGCACAATCAGAGGTACGCCACTTTGGCGGTAAGCCGGTGATTGTGGTCGAACGCTTTGATCGGCTGTGGCGTGATCATGTGCTGTATCGTCTGCCACAGGAGGATCTTTGCCAGGCACTGGGAGTTGCGCCGATGCGCAAATATCAAGCGGAAGGTGGCCCCGGCCTGCTCGACATCATGAATCTGCTCAACGGCGCGGAATCACCTCACGATGATCGCCTGCGAGTCATGAGGGCACAACTGGTGTTCTGGTTGTTGGCCGCTGTCGACGGTCATGCCAAGAACTTCTCAATATTCCTTTCGCCGGGGGGTTTTAAATTAACACCACTCTACGATGTCATGTCGGCTGCTCCTTACTGGGAAATTTCCACTCACAAGGCCAAGTTGGCTATGTCCATCGGGGATAGCCATCACTACCGTATCAAGGGAATTCTACCCAGACACTTCTATCAGACCGCTAAACACACTGGCATTACAAAAGATGACATGGACCGTCTGTTTGCAGACCTTCTGGACCGCCTCGATTCGGCCTGCGAAAGCGCAGCAGATCTGGCAGGGGATGCCGGGATGCCGCCACATACAGCCGAAGCCATTATCTCTGGCTTGAGGTCACGGGCGAAGCTTATCGCATAAGACGATGCAATCGGGCACGGAGAAGCAAAGAATTGAATGGTGACTAATACTGTCCCGATATCTGACTGCGATATCTGTCCCAACATCACAGACGTAGGATGCGGTGAGCTGTGCGAACCGCATCAACAATCGAGCGCAGTGGTTCACCAACATCAATGATGA
>JARRNW010000499.1:0-3124 GCA_037384565.1 Candidatus Thiodiazotropha sp. | reverse complement strand
CAGCCGGTGTAACTATCCATGGTCTGGTCGTCGTCCGGGGAGACGTATTCTCCATGTACTCGGATCGATCCATAAAAATCATAGTCCAGTGCCAACACCGAATGTGAGGTGATCAGGCACACAGCGGCAGAGGAACAGGAAAGCAAGATTCTATTTTTGTTGCGCATGTGTATTACCAGGAATGGTTGAATAAATGAGCGATACGGCCACAGTAGCCAAATAGTCGACTCAAGGGAGAAGTGCGAATTGTCTGAAGAGTTTGCTGCTATTCAGCAGCCGCCGATCCACAGGCGACCGATCAGAGAGGCGAAATGACGAGCGCGGATAGTGGTGCGGGATTGACCACAACATAACGGTGTCGATATGGAGCGGATGCAGGATCCACCTGGCTGTGACTGTACAGATTGATTTTTTTCAAGCTGTTGATTGTAAACGCAACAACGAGACGATGTTGGGCTTACTGCGTAGCAGTGCATGAAACTATCCGGATTTGTTTAAGACAAGCACCATCGCGACGCCTGAGATTTACAGCCGTTGATGCTTGATCCTAAAAGAATATTTGCCATATTATGCCATGGGGAGGGCGGATTGCAACCGGACATCAATGGACGCGAGGTCAGCGATCGTCATCCCGCTTATATTATGACTCTGACTCCAGGGCCGTCAGAGTTTGTACATGAGACTGACAGTAGTCACTGGCGGGTACCGACTCAGACTTCAACCAAGCGTGTGCGCATTGTGAAAAATCCATACCAGATACGGTTTCTATGGTATCGATCAGGTCCTGCATGCCGGCCGAAGATGTCTGATAAGTAAGATAAAAATTGCGCAATGCTCTGTCCAGGGCTGTTTGGCCGATGAGTTGATCCACCGTGCGTAGGAACATCGCGCCCTTGATATAAGGTGCCTGACCGAATAGCCCATCTTCGAGAATATCAGTTTGATGGCAGCCATCGGGCCAGGCAATCTTGTTCGCGGCGCTACTTTGCAGTCGATCGAGGTCAGACTGGTAATTGCTCCAGGCCTGCTCCGCATACTCGGCTCCTGCGGTCTGGCCAAGAACGCGTGCCGCCAGATAGGTAGCGGTACCCTCCGACATGACGAAGTCCTCCCAGCAGGCAAGTCGCACACCATTACCGAACCATCCGTGAGCTGCTTCGTGGATATGTATCAGGGGATCAGACAGAGATTGGTTTGATATATGCCAGTAGGGATGGTGCTCCATGCCGCCATACTGTTGTCCGCCCCAATCCACTGAAACACTCGCCACCGCATCGGCAAAAAGATACTCGCCGTAGGTCTGTTCGTAAAAGTCGAAGGCATCTCTCAGATAGCGACTACCCGTTTGCATGAGGATTTCTTCATCCGGTTTGTAGTAGGCACCCACCTGAGTGCCTTGCTGAGTTTGGCCCAAAT
Source organism: Candidatus Thiodiazotropha sp. (assembly GCA_037384565.1). Classification (GTDB taxonomy): domain Bacteria; phylum Pseudomonadota; class Gammaproteobacteria; order Chromatiales; family Chromatiaceae; genus Thiodiazotropha. Next base: position 1,708 of record JARRNW010000499.1, on the reverse strand, counting down.
CCAGATAGTGGTAATCGCCCAAAGCCCAAGCCAGCATATAGGCGGGTGCTTCTACTTGGATCTGCTCCGGATAGATGGCCGTCTGGTTTTCCGGCATGCCGGTGAGTTGTATTGTATAAGTTGAACCTTCACTTGGTTCGGAGTGGCAGGGAAACAGATTGCCGCAGAAGTAAGGCCAGGTGAATGTCGCACTGTTGGTCATATAACCTTCAAATGCGGATTGCTCCTGAAACAGGTATTCGATGCTGACGAGCAGAGTTTGGCTAAACGAGGGCAGTTCTACCACCAGATTTTTATCCTCGAGCCGGTACAGCAAATCCTGGTCGCTTGAGAAAACCCGAGTGATGGCCAGGTCGCCACGTTCAAAAGAGAAACTGGTATCACTGGGAGACACTATTAGGGTGATGTCCGCCCGCCCGGTGAGTGTCTGAAGGTCGATCGTCAGATTGGTCGACAAGATCTGGGTTGCGGATGCGGAAACCTCAGTGGTTCTGATGTTGTCCGTATTTGAATCGCCACATCCGGATAGCATCGAGTGTAACAAAACGACGATGAGGCAGGTAATGGGATGCCTTTTCAATTTCGAATGGGCTTGTTCCATGGTGATTATCAGGAATGATTGCATTCCTGTCCTTGATGTCTGAACCGTTGCTGAGTCCCGGATATCCTATCGGCAGGTGTATGAGAAGGGCAAGTGTCCGGCCGTCAGACCGGACGGGGAGTGATGGGATTAGGCCTTGATGGCAAGCTGTTCGACCCAGTTGGCGATCAACTGGTTGGCAGTCTCAACAGGAGCCTCGAGATAGCTGATGATAAATCGGTCGGTCAGTTCCGTGATCGACAAGGCCCGTGGTCGTAGTGCGCCGATGAGGGGGTTGGGGATGGCATTGGCCACACAGAACAGGATGTGTTTACAAGCTTTGATTTCATCAGCGATCTTTCCTTCAGGCTGTGCCGCCACATGTGCATGATGATCGAATTCACCGATATAAGCCGCGACAGGATGTTGATCGATTTTCGTTTTAAAATGCCCCATCACATCATCGATCCGCTTGCATTCCGTGTTGTCCTTCATGAGTTCGGAGGTATAAACGGGGTATTTGTCGAGTAGAGTTGTTTTGGTAGGAGTCATGTTTGTTGCTCAGTTTGTTGTAGAAAATTCCCCGGGCATGGGGGGTTAATAATAACCTATCAAAATACTATGGTACTCGGCAGGTAAGGTCATTGCGATTTCTCAAACAGGGGGCATCGAGGGCATGCTTGTAGCCCTGAACATGGCATATTTAGGTGCTGGGTTAATAGGGATCGGGAGCGACCACGGTAATCAACCTTTGGTTTTACCGGGTTCGAACAGGTACTCGACAATGATCAGGAGCAGGGCGACGAACAGGGCGAGCAAAGTCATCGAGAATTGAAACAGCAGGCCGGGTAAAAGTATCAGGAAGGCAAGCCAGGCGATTCTTGGCATGGGGCGGGCTGTGTGGTGGGAAGGTCGGGCTATCCTACATGGATAGCCCGCCTGAAGTCATCATGCGCCGCCGGGTTCGCCCGTGAACTGGACCAGCAGATCCTCGTCGGTGACGATGGTCTGACAGGCCAGGCGGAAGGTGGGGGGTAAGTCCTTTACGTTGGCGCGTTCCTCTTCGTGTTTCGGGAGTTTTCCGATGGATTTGAGAACCTCACGCTCCTTGTCGGTCAACATGACACC
>JARRNW010000498.1:0-3135 GCA_037384565.1 Candidatus Thiodiazotropha sp. | reverse complement strand
ATCGGCATCCTCGCGGGATTGGCCCTGATGTTCAGCGCCATCCGCCAGGGTCAATGCTGCGCCTCCTCGATCAACGCCTCTAAGGTGAAACCGGAGATCTTCGGTCTCTCTCTGGCCCCCGCCGCCATCGTCGAGGGCTTTGCGGTATTCGCCTTCGTATTCGCCCTGGTACTGGCCGGTGGCATTCCAGCCTGAGACCCTTCCAGGAGCATGACATGAGCGAAAAAGAACTGACCCGGACCCCCCTGGACGGTCTGCCGTCCTCCGGTGTAGAGGCGCTGATCGAACGGCTCCGCGACGAAGGAGTCAGCGAGGGGCGCGAGCAGGCGGACCGCCTGATCGCCCAAGCCCGCCATGAAGCGGATCAGATCGTCAACCAGGCTCGCAGCGAGGCCGAGGTGATCCTCAAACAGGCGCGCAGTGAATCTGAAACACTGCGTAATGCGGGTGAAGAGGCGCTGCACACCGCGATGCGCGACACGGTACTGAAGATGAAAGGCCATCTCAGTACCCGCTTCAGCGACGAGGTGCGCCGGCTGGTCACCGCGGAGATGGCCCAGGAGGCGTTTCTCGAACGGCTGATCCTGGAGGTAGCCGGCAAGGTTCGCCAGGATGCCGGCATCGACCGGGCCGATACGGTGGAGCTACTGCTGCCCGAAGATGTGGTAGGCCTCGAGGAACTGCGCCGTCATCCCGAGAAACTGCGCGAGGGCTCCCTCGCCCACTTCGTGCTGTCCGTGGCCAACGGACTGCTGCGCGACGGCGTCGAGCTGCGTAGCAGCGACCGTCTCGAAGGGGGTATCCGGGTGATCCTGCAGGGTGGTGAGATCCAGGTAGACCTGACCCCGGAAAAGGTCACCGATGTCCTGCTCGAACATCTGCACCCCCGTTTTCGCGCGATCCTCGAAGGGACGGTGAAATAGATGGCGTCATCCATGCGCTACGTTATGCTGATCACCAGCCTGCCCTACCACGGCTCCTTGTTCGGATCCCATCAGACCCCCCTGTCCCGCCAACGGCTGGCCTACCGGTTACGCATTCTTGATGAGGAGGATGCCCAGGCCCTGCGCGATCTTGCCTCGGTGCTGGAGTGGATTCACCACAGCATGAAGGTGAGCAACGATGAGTTGATTTCCCGGGCCGAACACTTCGAACGGGCCTGGGGCGAGTGTTTTCTCACCGACATCCTGCGTTTCCGTATGGAGTTACGCACCCTGTTCAGCGCCCTGCGGCGTCGCCGCCGGGGGGAGACCGCCCCGCCCAGCGGCAGACGCTGGGGGTATGGACGCTGGGTACGGCATATCGAACGCTACTGGAACGAACCCGGATTCCGCTTGCAGCGGGTCTATCCCTGGATCAGCGAGGCACAGCGCCTGATCGAGTCCCGGGACAGTCTGGCGGTGGAGCGGCTGCTGCTGGGTACCGTCTGGGACTACCTGATCCGCATCAGCGAGGGTCATGAATTCGATTTTGAAGCCGTGGTGATCTATGTCCTGCGTTGGGATCTGATCGCCCGCTGGTCGAGCTACAATGGGGCCCGTGCGGCGGAGCGTTTTGACCGTCTGGTCGACAGCGGACTGGGCCGCTATGGGCACCTCTTCGAGGCCGCGCATCCCACAATGAATACAACCGTCACCCAAGGGGAGGGATGATGTCTGAAGCCCAAGCATTCTCGGCCCACGTCATCACGGTACAGGATGACATCGTCACCATCGAGTCGAGCGCCCCCCTGATGAAGAACGAGGTGGTCTACGTCAGACCTTCCCGACAGGGGGCCGACGGACGCCAGGAGCGACTCAAATCGGAAGTGTTGCGGGTACGCGGCCGGCAGGCGGATGTGCAGGTGTTCGAAAGCACGGCCGGGGTCAGCATCGGCGACCCGGTGGAGCAGAGCGGTGAGATGCTCTCGGTGGAACTGGGACCAGGTCTGCTCGGTCAGGTCTATGACGGACTGCAGAATCCCCTGGAGGAGATCGCCCTGAGTCACGGCATCTTCCTCCCCCGAGGGGTGGAACTGCCGGCCCTCGACAACCGCCGCAAGTGGTCCTTCATGCCCCAGGTACAGATCGGCGCGCGGTTGCGGGCCGGAGACGTAATCGGCACGGTCCAGGAAGGCGCATTCCCCCACAAGATCATGGTCCCCTTCGACCAGAGCGGCGAAGTCGAAGTCATGTGGATTCAGGAGGGACAGCTCAGCGTCGACACCCAGGTCGCCACCCTGCTCGACGCCCAGGGCCACGAATTCCCGGTCACCCTCAAACAGCGCTGGCCGGTACGCCGTCCGATTCCCCAGCAGATGCTCGATCAGCGCCAGTGCGAACGACTCTACCCGAGCGATCCCCTGGTCACCACTCTGCGCCTGGTGGACACCTTCTTCCCCATTGCCCGGGGGGGTACCGGCTGCATTCCAGGCCCCTTCGGCGCGGGTAAGACGGTGTTGCAGCACCTGATCTCCCGTTACTCATCGGTGGACATCGTGATCATCGTCGCCTGCGGCGAGCGTGCCGGCGAGGTGGTGGAGACCATCACCGAATTCCCCCATCTCAGCGATCCGAGCACTGGTGGCTCCCTGATGGACCGTACCATTATCGTCTGCAATACCTCCTCGATGCCGGTGGCGGCCCGGGAGGCGTCGATCTACACCGGCATCACCCTGGGGGAATACTACCGACAGATGGGCTACGACGTGCTGCTGTTGGCCGACTCCACCTCCCGCTGGGCCCAGGCCATGCGCGAGACCTCCGGCCGCCTGGAAGAGATCCCCGGCGAGGAGGCCTTCCCCGCCTACCTCGACTCCGCCATCCGCGGGGTCTACGAGCGCGCCGGGGTCATCCGCTCCCGGGAGGGAGAGACCGGCAGCCTGACCCTGATCGGCACCGTCTCCCCCGCCGGGGGCAACTTCGAGGAGCCGGTCACCCAGTCGACCCTGAGCACCGTAAAATGTTTCCTCGGTCTCTCTTATGACCGGGCCTACAAACGCTTCTACCCCGCGGTGGATCCGCTCATCTCCTGGTCCCGTTACCAGGGACAGCTCTCCGAATGGTATGAAAAAAACATGGGCGAGGGCTGGCCCGCCCGGGTGGCCCGTCTGTTGGACCTGTTCAAACGGGGTGACGCGGTGTTGCAGATGATGCA
>JARRNW010000497.1:0-3140 GCA_037384565.1 Candidatus Thiodiazotropha sp. | reverse complement strand
CGGGTGGACAGCATGGATCAGACCTGGCTGACTCTGAACCTGGGCGGACGGGTGAGCTACACGCACAGCACCGACTGGGGAGTGCTCATCCCCTATGCACGCCTCGACTGGCTGCATGAATTCAAGGACGACTCCCAGAGCGTGAATGCCTACTTTGTGGACGATCCGTCCCCCCAGGCGATCGAAATCAGCAGCGAGGATCCGGATCGGGACTACATGCGGTTGCGCGTGGGCAGCTCGGCCCAGTTCCAGAACGGGGTGGTGGGCTTCATCGACTTCGGTACTCTGTTGGCCAACAGCCGCTGGAGCAGCAGCAACGTCAGCCTGGGCGTGCGAATGGAGTTTTGAGTCGCACCGGGATCCGTTCGTTCGAACGGATCCCGGGTCAATAGTGCCTTGCAGTAGACCGACAGGCACCGGCTGAATACGACCACTTAGTCGTAGAGTGTCCTCTTCCGGTCAGTGATCCCCGGAATCCTGAGACTCCGAAATCTCTCGTCCTGCAATACTTTTGAGGCGCAGCATCAAAAGTGTTCCGACAAACAACACCCCGGCTGCCAGATAAAGGCCTGCTTCATAGTTACCGCTGTGTCGGGCGATCAGACCGGTTACCGCAGGGGCAACGATCTGTGCGATACCGTATGAGATGGTCATCCTGCCCATCATCTTGGCCGGGCGGGTCGGGTAGTAGCGTCCAGCCATGGTCAATACCAGGCTGACGATACCGATGAAGGTGCCACCGAACAACAGGGCGCCAAACAGAGTCACGAGCAGATTTGGAATAAGCGCCGGCAACATGATGCCCACGACCTGAAGCGCAAATGCCAGTGTAAGGGCATTCAGGTCGCCGACCCGTCGCGCGATCAGATCCCAAATGATACAGGCCGGAGTGGCGCCGAGTCCCAGCAGCAGGAAAGCCCAGGTGCCATTGCCTGATAGTCCGGGGGTTTGATCGACGATTGCAACGATGAACGTGGTGCTGACAACGTACCCGAAACCGGCGCAGAAATAGATCAGGATGAACATCTGCAGGAATTCCCGTCCGGGCGGGTTGTCCTGCATACTCACGCCGCTACGGGTGGTGTTGGAGGAATCCGGGGGTGGCAACCAGAGCCAGGCAGGGAAGAGCAGGGCAACCCCGGCGAGACTCAGAATCCACCACTGTTCATGCCAGTCGAACCAGCCGGTCATGAGTTCCACCAGGGCCGCGCATACGAAAATCCCGGCGCCCACGCCGGCAAAGTGAATACCGAGTTCACTGCGATGATCGTGGCGGATCAGCCAATTGAGGATCAGACCGGACCCTAACAGTAAACCGGCGGCACTGGTCAAACCCGCGACAAACCGTGATATCGCCCATACCCAAAGCTGTTCGGAGATGCCCATGACCAGTGTTGAGAGCACCGCGAGCACCAGTCCGAGACGGTATAGCCGATCCTTAAGGACCAGGTCCCCGATCTGTGAGGCGATAATGGCCCCACACAGATAACCCGCGTAGTTGATCGATGCGAGCCAACCACCCTCCGCGATGCCCAGTCCAGCCTGCTGCTGCATCAGAGGCAGCATCGGAGTGTCGGAAAAACGCGCGATCCCAAGGGTCAGGATCAGGCTGACAATTCCGGCACTGAGTACCTTAAGCCGGGCGATGGAATCGGACATGGAAGCTGCCTGTGAAAAACCGCAAAACATACCAGGTCCTGGAGAAAAGGCCAGCCAGTGAACACGACCGGGCATCACGGGGGAACTCATCGATTCCGATTCAACAGCCGTATGGGAGCATCTTCGCCAAGCGGGATAAGCTGCGTTGACAAACGCTCCTCAGGGACAGAGGATGTGCCAGTCATCATCATTTTGTCCGGGTTCTGGCATTTCCTGGATTTTTCGACGTACAAAGGATTTACAATTGATTCATGAATAACAACAGTTTGTCTCTGACGGTCAAAGCCCTGGCCTTTTCGGCCCGAAAACATCGCGATCAGCGCCGAAAGGATGCCGAAGCCACCCCCTATGTCAATCACCCCATTGAATTGTTGAACATCCTGGTCAACGAGGCCGGTATCGAGGATGCCGAGACCCTGGCGGCCGCGCTACTGCATGATACGATTGAGGATACGCAGACCCGATTCGACGAGATCGAGAATGAGTTCGGGCTGGTCATTGCCGGCCTGGTGATGGAAGTGACGGATGACAAATCCCTGAACAAGCTTGAACGCAAGATGATGCAGATCCATCACGCGCCTCAACTCTCCGACAAGGCGAGGTTGATCAAGCTGGCCGATAAGATCGCCAACCTACGGGATATCCACCGCAGCCCACCGGTCGGCTGGGAGCTGGAGCGACGTCAGGCCTATTTCGACTGGGCCCGGGATGTGATTCAGGGGATTCGGGGCACCCATGCTTGCCTGGAGGCTCTGTTTGACGAGATCTACCAAAAACGGCCTGAGGCTTGAGCGGACTCAGACCGTTAACAGATTCAAGAGAATAAACAGGACCACGAAAAAGCCGCCCACGAAGGTCCAGAACCGGTCCCAACAGCGGTTGCGCCGAACAAATACCAGGGTCTGCTGACGAATGGCCGCGGTTTCATGTTCACCCAGCTCCGGGTCGATCCAGACCCGCTGGTGATCCAGCATATCCGACTCCACCGCGGAGATCCCGCGTAACAGATCCGCATGGTACAGATGCGCATCGACGTCAACCAAGGTATGTCTGAGCCGTTCATGCAGGTGCATTTGCGCCGCGTCGATATCCGTGAAGCGGGCTATGTAACGAATCTGTGAACCGTCACCACTCTCCTGGGTATTCGGAGGGGTGCTTTGGGTCAAGACCCGCAGCATACCCAGGTGTCTGGGGTGGGTGATGAGGATGAGATAGCCGGTTTTCATGGGTGTGACCGGGAAGATGAGCCCACACCACTATTTCACTTTTGTTGCCCCGGATCAATTTAGCGAGTCCTGAGCAGGACGGACACGTCCGTGAAGTGGCGATCTATCGCATTCGTGGCAACTCTTCGGATATTCCAGCTGTGTATCAATCATGACAAATTCTTCATTGTGTCGGCATGTGCACAAAAAGAAGTTTGTTAACCTACTGAAATATATGTATTAAAAATAAATGGTATTACATTTGCTTGGGTTTAC
>JARRNW010000496.1:0-3144 GCA_037384565.1 Candidatus Thiodiazotropha sp. | reverse complement strand
GCTGGGCGAACGGGAACATGCGGCATCAACGGACTATTTTCAGTTTACCTCGCTGATCAACAAGCACTACTCGGCGGAGCAGAAGGTCTGGCTCATAGAAGCTCTGTGGCGGGTGGCGTTCGCGGATCAGAAGCTGCATCAATATGAAGAGCATGTGATACGGCGGTTGTCCGAGCTGTTGTATGTGCCGCACAGTGATTTTATTGCGGCTAAATTGCGGGTACAGGATGTTTGAGAATTTTGAATTGTGAGTTTTGAATTATGAATTTATAAGTTCGCTGTGCTCACCGTCTTTTGGATCTCCTTCAATCTGGGGGAGGGTATACCGATAAGCTGTGAGCGTAGCGAACTCATAAATTAAAAATTCACAATTAAAAATTCAAAATTATCGTTAGCTTTTGCCTTTCTTTCCCCGCTTGTCCCGAGGAATCCCAAAGCGTTGACGCCGCTCCCAAAGCGCCTTGCGGCTGATACCCAGTTGCCGGGCAAGTTCCGTTTCGGTCATGTGATCCTGGTTTTCCAGTACGAAATGCCGGAAATACTCTTCCAGTGACAGGTTGTCCTGAGGGGTCTCCTTGTTTTGCCGGGTGGGGGCGATATGGTGGTCGATGGCCAGCATCTCCGGGGTGATGTGGTCACCTTCGCAGAGAATTACTGCCCGTTCGATGGTATTACCCAGTTCACGTACATTACCCGGCCAGTGGTAGCGGCGAATCGCCTCCAGGGTACTGCGGCCCAGGGTCAGCTCCGGTCGATTCAATTGACCGCAGGACTTGTGCAGCAGGTGAATCGCCAGGGCCTTGATGTCACTGCCCCGATCCCGAAGTGGTGGGAGGGTCATCTCGACCACCCGCAAACGGAAATAGAGATCGCTGCGGAAGGTCTGCTGCTGTACCAGTTTGCGGACATCCTGGTGGGTTGCCGCAATAATCCGGATGTCCGCGGTGTTTGGGTCCCGGGTGGCTGCCGGGGCGTAGCCATCACCTTGCAGAACCCGCAGCAATCGGGCCTGCGCAGGCATTGAAAGCTCGCCCACTTCATCCATGAACAGGGTGCCGCCGTGAGCCTTGGCCAACAGTCCACCGCGACCCGTAGCCGCATCGTCCTGGGTGCCGAACAGCTGCGCCTCGACCTGGTTTTCCGGGACGGCGGCGCAGTTGAATACGATAAACGGGGCGTTGCGGCGTTGACTCTTCTCGTGCAGTGCCCGGGCTACCAGTTCCTTTCCGGTACCCGATTCACCCAGGATCAGCACGGTGGCATCGGTGGGCGCCACCTTGTCGATGCGATGGAACACCTCCACCATGGCGGGGCATTCTCCGATCATGCCACTGACCGGGTAGCTCTTTTCTACCTCGGATTTGAGTACCTGCTGCTGTCGCAGCTGTTGGTCCTGATGGATGATGCGTTTCACCAGCATCAACAGCTCATCATGATCGAAGGGTTTCGCGATGTAGTCGATAGCACCCAGCTTCATGGCATCCACGGCTGAGCGGATGCTCGCATAGCTGGTCATGATCAAAACGGGTACCGGCAGTGCCTGCTCGATGATTTCAGTGCCCGGCGCGCCGGGCAAACGCACATCACTGATGATCAGATCAAAGGTCCGCAACGGGAGTTGCTTCGCCTCTTCAACGGAGCCCGCCTCCTGTACCAGGTAGTCGTTGCGCTCCAGCAGGCGTTTGACCGCCCGGCGGATGACGGTTTCATCCTCGATGATCAGTATCTGGTTCATGTGATCGGATTATAGTGTCTGGGAATATCCATGGTGACCCGGGTGCCGTTGCCTTGTTCTGATTCAATACTGATCGACCCATGGTGATCCGAGACAATCTTGTAGGCAATGGCGAGACCCAGACCGGTGCCTTCACCGGGTGACTTGGTGGTGAAGAAGGGTTCAAAGATGTAGCCGATGTGCTCCTCAGGGATCCCTTCGCCTTGGTCTTCAACCTCGATTCGCAGCAGATCCTCAATGTTTCTGGCCACCACACGGACCTGGGCACCCGGGTTGGAAGCATCACAGGCGTTGGTCAGAATGTTGACCAGCACCTGGGAGATGGCCTGGCGATCCGCCTCGAGGGTCAGTTCGGGGTCGCACTGGTTGCGGCAATCGATCTGCCGGCCGTGCTGGGTGAGCTTTACCAGACGGATCGCCTCGTCCACCATCTCACGGATGCTGAAGCTCTGGGTGTCCACGCCGATACGTCCGCTACGGCTGAAATTCATCAGGGTCTTGACGATGCTGGTGATGCGTTGGGTCTGGTTGAGGATCTCCTGAATGCTTTCGCGGATGATCTCCGGATCGTCCTCGTCGCGCAGGTTCTGGGCCAGGGAGGCGATACCGGTTACCGGATTACCGATCTCATGTGCCACGCCCGCGGCCAGCCGGCCGATCGAGGCAAGACGTTCGCTGTGGGCCAGTTCCGCCTCCAGGGTTTCCAGATCGGTCAGGTCCTCCATCAGAATGACCTGGCTGGTGCGGGCCTCCTCCACGGGGTGGTCCATGGGCAGTGGGGCGGGGATTGCCGCCTTGTGCAGATTGAACCAACGACTCTTTCCATCGTGGCTGACCTCGAGGTGGTGGATATGTTCGTCGGAGGCGGTGGCAAAGCCCGCCAGGAGGTGTCCCCAAGGCGCGGGCAGCGCATGCAGGGATACCCCGATCGCATCCCGGGCCGAAACCTGGGTCATGACTTCCATGGCCAGGTTCCAGATGGTCACGGTTCGCAACCGATCGATGGTGCAGACCCCGAGGGGCAGATCCAAGAGGATCTGCCGATGGTAGCGGCGCAGGTTGTCCAGATCGGCGCTCAGTCCCCGCAGTCGCGATCGGGAGTGCTCCAACTGATCTTCGATAAAGCGCATGGAGTCGGCCAGCGCGGTCTGGGTGTGTACATCCAGTTGCAGGCGGCGGTTGATGATCATGTGTGCGAGCTGAGGACCCAGCAGGCCGGAGAGATTGCGTTCGATCCTTTCCCGCAGCCGACGCAGTTGCGAGGGACGGGTCTCCGCGGGTGAGAGTCCCAGGTCCCGCAGTGCCAGGGCCACTTCCCGCTGCCCCGCCTCATGCCCCAGCATTTGGGAGAGTTGTTTGGTGAACTGCTCCGTGGATCCGGCATTTACCATGCCTCCGAGGGGCATCAG
>JARRNW010000495.1:0-5878 GCA_037384565.1 Candidatus Thiodiazotropha sp. | reverse complement strand
ACGCTAACCTATATCTATATAGTAAACACATATATAGGCTCCAAGGGACAGGCGATTTTTGTCACTGTAATATCGCTCTTACCATTGTTAGGTTTCTATATCTTCATTCGAACCCTTATAATTTCAAAAAAGTTAACCACTCAGAGTACATAATAATTCAAGCTCGACAGAGGGGTCTCGCCACTCTTGGAATACCGCCCCCTGAGCGAAAAGAGCGACGCACTCAAAAACATGCCAGGCACACAAGCATTTTAGTGAGCAACATCACAGTATTTATTTTTCACATCGGCAGAATCTAATTACTCTTTGATGCGTAACCACAAAATGACTTTGGGGCATGTATACTGAGCACACAAGGAAGCGTTCCCAAGCCATTTGGTAGCCGGACGGATGCACGCGACCGATTACGGGACAGGAACACCTACTTGATACGTTATCACATTATGGAACAAAGGATCGAACCATGACTATCAAAAAACAGCATCTGTTGGGAGCACTATTTCTTGGGTTTGGGCTGACTGGCACTGTCAGTGCCGCCCAAACACCCAACCACTATGAATGTAGCGGACGTAACACAAACCTCACTCTTACCATCAGCAGCGACAACAGAGCCGTTGGATTTGCACCAATAGAAACCACACTCGATCTTCAAGTCAACACGATGAGTTTCAGTTATGGAGCCACTGAAATTACCACCGAATCGACTCTAATCGGAGAACTTTGGGAAGTCCCGCTGGAACAAATACCGGACCTTTACGTTAAGTATGCAAGCATAATCATACCAACCATCGCACTGGAACAAGGGCATACCAGATTTAACACAAAATTGGTCCTTACAAAGATCAACTCACCCCTCAGTCCAGATACATTTCAAGGCGTAGTCAATCCATCGCGTTATATCAACCTGAGATGCACAGCATCGATGCTTTATTTCTAAATATTATTTGAATATCTATTCAGATTTTCCTGACATCCAATTAGCTCGCTCCCACGATCCCCGTGGGACGAGCTAAGTTTTCGCACGGCCGAAACAACCCAACACTTTGGAATATTTACAATACACCAGGCTTTTCATACATTACGATACACGCATTTAAAGATACCGCTCTAGAAATATGATTTTAGTTTTACCCTGCCGAACCGTTTTGAATGGCACATAACCACGACGTTTATAAATAGCAAGATTTCTTATTCTATATTCACACCTAACTACTTCAATATAGCTGACAGCAAGACCCAGTGTCGCGAGCAAAAAAAGTGTCCGATTCATCCAAACCACTAACAGAGTCCACTGACGAATATTTTTATCGGCAGCCGGCCTCTTGTATTTTATTAAACACCCATTTACATTCTTACTACGTACAGTAGTGTAATAGCTCATATAGCCTGTCACCCGAACAATACCGTACAATCTAATTTCGAGCAAAACCCTTCGCCAACGGGCGCTTGATTATGTTTCGAGACCAATATGCCACAATATGGAGTAGTCTATGGCTCATTTTATCAAGTTCATTCCCTTGACTTTCATCTTAGTGTCAAGCCTGTTGTATGCTGACACAAAACCCATTGACGCTATTCATACCCCGGGAATCTACCTGTCCACCAACAGCGGTTATGTCAAGATCGAACCCTATAAGCACGACTATCGATTTGTAGACTTCAATTTCCTAAACGAACTCCCCTATGCCGTACGCGCCGAACAACGACTGGCCGTTGTAATCTATGAAAAAGATTTTAATCCTGATTCGGTTGAACTCGAACTCAGACCCCTTGACGTAAAGGTCAAACTTCAAGAGCTCAAATTTACCGTTCACCCAATGAAAAACCCAGACATGCACGAACTCGTTGTCAACTACCCCATCAGTGACGGCGCCATGCTTCAGGTTCGATCCTGGTCATACTTCGAGAACTTCGGCGCGATCATGCTGGGTGAAACAGAACAACAGCTGGTTAACTTTTTCAGTCAAAAAGAGATGCAGAACGCCTCTACAGTCGTTCAGTATCTCAGTGACGCCCGGGTTGCATTTCCAGACAACACAAAACTCCAGGACCTTGCAGCCTATTGGAAGGAAGCCGCTGAGATCGAAATCGACAATAGAGACTACACCTATGTCCAAGAGAAGTGGCAAAACTACGAGGAAGCCACCAAACTCAGTTTAAAGGATCGATACCTCAATGCGCTCATCGTTGAGATCAATGGCTATCTGAGCACACACCCCAAAGGAGTACATGCCGAGGAAGCTATCCAACGAAGAGTCTTCGCTGAAGAACAGCTAAAAGAACTGGAGAAACTACTCTAATAGGATTGGATAGTGTCAGTATCAACGACAGGACTCTCACCACGCATCCAGATCCAGGTTTTTTATCAAGGTATCAAAACCAAATCGATTTGCCTCGGGGCAGTAGTCTCCAGGATCGCCTTGATACTCAATACCAAATACCGTACCAGCAGGATTTCAATCCTTTACTCCGGTATCTCGTCAACCTCCCAAACCACGGTTGCAAACCGATCCGCCAAGGCAGCCAGGGCTACCTCCTGGACTCGAGCGGCCGGCACGGAACCTCCCTGTCCATCAGGCAGATCCCGGGTCGCCGTTACAGAAGCCACCACCGTGGTGGTGTATCCCAAATCCAAGGCCGCCCGTACGGTTGATTCCAGGCACATATGCGTCATGAAACCAACCACGATGAGCTTTTTACGCCCGGTTTTCTTCAGCATATCCAGTAAAGAGGGTTCGGCAATCGCGAAATAGGGTGAATCTGGATTGAACAGTTTTCCGCCACCACGATGAACAACATGAATAATCGGAATACCCGAAGCACGGGCGCGTGCCAACAAACGCCGCCCCTGCGCCAGAGCAGTATCAACCCCCACGAGCGGTAGGGCACCGTCAACATAGACCCTCTGCGCGTCGATCACATCCACGACACTTTCCGACAGTGATGCCGGAGCCGCTAATATACCCCCCATCTCATACAGAGTTTTGGGGGGGCTATCAGCAATCAGTAATGACGGTACTAGCGCCAGCAGATAGACAAGTTTTTTCATCGTTCATGACCTCCTGTTAAATTTCAAGGACATCATGAGGCTGGGTTTTATTTGAGCGTAGTGGCAGAATTGACAAAAAACAGGTGAAAACTGTCATGACAAGCCTAGCATTACTGGTCGAGCCCGGATCCACCTCCTCCAGCATTACCGCCACACTCGATCTTTTTCAGATTGCCCGTCGCCTCGCACCGGACGACCCTTTTGACCTGACCCTGTTCTCCAGTCAGGGAGGACTCATCAGCCTAAGCGAGTTTGTTCAGATAAAGACACAATTACTGCCCAGACAGCTAACCGGATTTGACGCAGTGATACTACCCGGATTTTTCGCTGAGGATCCAAATGAACTGTTCGAGAAACTGGCCGATCAGTGGCAGCCCGCGATTCAATGCCTACGCAAACTACCCTTGACAACCCACATTGCCGCCAGTTGTTATGGCACCTTTGTACTCGCTGAGACCGGGCTGCTCGATGGACGCAGAGCGACCACGACCTGGTGGCTAAGATCGGTCTTTGAAGAGCGTTATCCCAAAATCAAACTCAACGTGGATCAGGCTCTGATCGATGGCGACAGACTCATCACCGCCGGCGCCATGACAGCGCACATTGATCTCTCTCTGCACCTACTACGTCGACTCAAGGGTGATACCCTCACACGACAGGTCGGGTCCATCATGTTGATCGACGAAGCGCGTTCTTCACAACCCCTGAAATACTACCAAGCCTTACGCATCGAACAGGCGAAAGAACTATTAGAGACCACACGAAAAAGTATCGATCAAATTGCCTTGGAAACAGGCTATGTCGACACCACCTCATTCCGTCGCCTATTTGCCCGAATAACTTCGGTCTCACCCACCCGCTATCGGCAGCGATTCCAAAACTCAAAGGCCTGAGGTGGAAAACAACATTAAACGGCACGCATCTCTTTCACGCGCCAATGTAGTACTCATAGTACGGCTAACTCGATTCATCCAGTGCCGCCCTAAGCGGCACTTTCATATCCCTGAGAAAATTGAAATAGGCCCGTGTGGCCTCTCTACTCATGCCGATAAACATAATGCCGATTCGAGTTTCTGAGGTATAAACCACAAAGCCGCGTAGCGTTTGCAACTCACCTTTTATCCATATACGCAACAGCACAATATCGTTGGGATATAGGGTAGGTTTATCAGGTAACAGCGTCATTCCACCCAGGCTCAAATCCTTAGTCACCGCGCTCCCAACGAGCTGACCTCTCCTAACAAGGTCGATGTCCAGGGAAAGTTGAATGCGTGGATAGTATCGATGTTCCACTGTTGACTCCTAGTTTTCAGCTTTGATCGGTTTTGTACACTCCCTGACAATTTGCTATTGAGTTGGAAAATGGTGGATTACTCTATTGAAAAACCGAACCTTTGGTCCATGCATATTCCGACTGTGCGCCAAGACTAAACACTCAGCCATAGAGTAATCCGATAAAATCCTGCCAACCAAACCAATATAAGAGCGAATCAGCCACTCCCTGCGTCAAGTATGGTTGAACAACAGCGACTCGTAATTTGATAATCACTATTCAATGCCATACATCAAGATTGCATCAACTTATTCATCAATAATTGGGATTTGAAAATCCCTTATCACCCCGCGTTTTCATTTCAATTCATTCATATTATTTACATATCCTGGTATAAACTTAATTTATCATAAGCAATCAACTCAACGCTTCTGACCCCATATCTGGGGTATTAACATTCGCAACAATGCGCTATTCCGGTTACCTGGTTCGTGCCATTGAGTTAAACGGTCCTGATAGATGCTTGAATACTGCCAGAAATACTTTCACGCTCAGTATCAATCCATAAAAGAATGGGGTTCCCGTTTTCCACAACACCGATTAGGAATCATGTTCTTTTTTTGTCGAAATATATTACACAGGATTGCACGCTTGCTTTTTATTACCACAAAATCAACAACATACACCATGGCATGCACATTGCTTAATTGCATATCGTCAATGATCTTTTCGGCCACGAGTTGAACATATCATTTGGTATACACGCATTGAGTATCCAGCATTTCCGGGTGACCCTTTGCCGTGTGACAGATTCTGATTCTAAGGACACGTTAAGTAGTTCTAGATATGATTTTTGGATAACTTCAGAGGAAAGTACCTTGAAAAAACTGATCGTATCGGGATGTTTGTTCCTGAGTTCATTTACCGCGCAGGCTGACCTGATAACACTGTACGATGTAGATTTCTCATCACCTACCCACAGCCTGGGATCGGCTCCCAGCACCGGAACGGACTCCGATCAGATCAGCAGTATTATTTTTGGCAACCCCACAGTCGAAGGCACTTTTGCCGGAAACCAGGATCCTTCCCTCCACTTCAATGCTGATACATCGACCTACGAGCAGATTCGCCTTAACATGGGTCAGGGATACGACAACTACCAGCTTCAATTCGACTTCTACTCGTCGAATTTAAGCGGTTCAAACTACTCGTTCACCCTGACCGCGGATACGCCTCAAGTCCGAAATTTCTCTTTCAGTGGCACGGCAGGTATCTACTCCTATGCACCTTTCGTACAGCGCATCAGAGGCGGTAGCGTTCAGGACGACACCGCATATCATGTCATGCTCGACTACAATCTTGTCGCGGGCTCCATGTCGGTATGGCTCAATAACGGATTGCTGGGCGCCAGCGAGTTTTCTACTAGTGGGGGTGATATTGAGTCCTTTCGATTTAACCTGTCTCCCGCTATAGGTGGTACGGGTTTGGATCCCTCCATCTCGGTCAATCTCGATAATATTCTTGTCACCAGCCGAGTTGCGAACGTTCCGGAACCC
>JARRNW010000494.1:0-3162 GCA_037384565.1 Candidatus Thiodiazotropha sp. | reverse complement strand
GGTTTGTTTTCATGAGGGCTTTGCCGCTCATGACCCGAATAGAGCAGAGCCTGTGCCAAATCTGTCCGGTTGTGCTGATCGATATTCCAGGTGATTGAAAATGCGATGATTTTCTGGAATGGGTGTGATTGACGGTGAGCCCCGGTTTGTAAGGTCCCGCAGTGAATGTGGGCAAATGACAAACGGAATTCAATGCCGGGTTGGATGGTCGGCAACAGGACGGATGTTTCGATGGCGAGATTCATTCGAAGGTGTAGTGTTTCTCCACATCCTTGAGGACCTCCCAGGTGCACTTCATGCCGGCGGGAAAGGTCACCAGATCACCGCGACCGAACTCCTGGGGTTCGCCGCCCTCGGGCGTGACGATCACCTTGCCGCGGACGAAGTAACAGATCTCGGTCTGGGTATAGTTCCATTCGAATTTTGAGATTTCCTTCTTCCAGATCGGCCAGTCATAGACGCCCTGGATTTCGAGCTTCATCGAAGACGGGCGGTGTTCGCAAAGTATGGTCAGTTCAGTCATGGTGTTTCTTTTCGCAGGCAGGGTAAAAGACTTGGGTCCCGCTTGTGGATCTCCATTGTCTGGTAAGTGTACCTTAAAGCATGCGGCAGGTTAATCCGTAGAGCGGATAATGGGTGGTGTATATCCGTGAAGCTTGATCAGCGGGCTCTGATTCATTTCGGGGAACGGTAAATTTGTCCCGCCAATGATACCGTTCGATTAATTCACCCTGATATCGTCGATGCCATGTACGGCTGAGGTGTCAAGGCAGTGTCGATCTGAGTTTCAACAATTTGGTCATGTCAGCAGAATTGATTGGCTTGCTGAACAGGTAGCCTTGTGCGTAGTCGCAGCCTTGTGCTCTAAGGTAACGGAGCTGTTCTTCGGTCTCCACCCCCTCGGCGATGACAATCAGGTTGAGGCCATGCGCCATGGATATGGCAGCGCTGATCAATTCCCGGTCGGCTTTGTCCAGACTGATATCGCGTACGAAACTCTGATCGATCTTGAGTATGCGGAAGGGGTAGCTGCGCAGGTAGCTGAGTGAGGAGTATCCGGTGCCGAAATCGTCCATGGCTACGAGGATTCCCAATCCGGTGATCTTGTTGAGTGTTTCCTCTATATAGGTATGACCGGTCATGAGGACACCTTCGGTGATCTCGAGTTCGAGCTGCTGGGGTTGGATGCCGGACGCAGCCAACAGGTGCTTGATGTCTTCGAAGAGAGAGGTTTTCAGGAACTGTCTGGGTGAGATGTTGACGGCAATCCGAAATTCACTATCGAAATCTTTCTGCCATTCGGCGGTCTTGTTCAAGGCTTCATCGAGTACAAATTCACCCAGCTTGATGATCAGGCCGGTCTGTTCGGCGATGGGTATGAAGTCGCCGGGAGGAACGTTGCCCAGGACTGGATTGTCCCATCGAAGCAGTGCTTCGGCACCGACGATGTGTTCGGTTTTTACATCGATCAGAGGTTGGTAATAGACGGAAAATTCTTTTCTTTCGAGGGCGCCGTGAATCTGTTCTTCCAACGCCAGACGTTTTGAAACCTCCTGATTCATTCTTTCCGTAAAAAAGGAGAAGGTGTTGCGGCCAGACTCCTTAGAGTGGTACATGGCGGAATCGGCGCTTCTCAACAGGTCCGATGTGGAGTCACTGTCATCGGGATAGATGGCGATACCGATGCTCGCTGTGATAAGTAGCTCACGCCCGTCGATTTCAAATATACGCCTGAAGCTGTCGAGGATTTTCTCCGCGATGATCTGGGCTGCTTCCGGTTGGTGCAGTCCGCTCAATAAAACGATGAATTCATCACCACTGAGCCTTGCGACGGTATCGCCAGTCCGAACGGAAGTGAGCAGCCGTCGCGAGGCTTCAATCAGTACCTTGTCACCGACTTCGTGTCCTAATGAGTCGTTGATTTTCTTGAAATCATCGAGATCGATGAACAGGACGCTGACTTTCTCCCTGCTACGTTTCGATTCATTCAGCATTTGGGATAGCCGGTCCATGGCGAGGAATCGGTTGGGGAGATCGGTCAGATTGTCGAAATGGGCCTGGTGGAGTATCTGTTTCTCATTTTGTTTTCGGGTGGTGATGTCTTCTTTGACCGCGATGTAGTGTTCGATTCCACCCTGATCATTCAGGACGGGGGCAATGTGGGCATATTCCCAGAAAAGGGTGCTGTCCTTTTTCTTGTTCTGGAACTCGCCTTCCCAGGATTGACCGCTGCTGATTGTCTGCCAGAGTCTGCGATAGACACTGTCGGGTGTCTTTCCGGATTTCAGTATCTTTGGATTCTTCCCTTTGACCTCGTCAAGCGCGTAACCGGATACGGTTTCGAAAGTGCTGTTGACGTATTCTATATTGCCTTCCGGGTTTGTGATGATCACTGAAACCGGGCTCTGCTCGATTGCCTGAGAAAGTGTGCGAAGCCTCGATTCGATATGCTTGTGCTCGGTGATATCCCGGTAGACGGAAACGATCATATCGTCAGACAGTTTGTAGATCCAGTTTTCCCGCCAGGAGCCGAGGTTACGATCATCTTTATAATAAAAGTCTGGAATATAGGTTCGTTTTCCAGTTTCATAAACCTGACGAAATAGATCATAGATGCCAGATGAACGTGCGCTCGGGAAAACCTCTAACAGACGTCTACCCAAGAGTTCACTTCTCTCTAACTGTTCCGTTTGCTCCGCGCTCCGGTTGAAATCCTGGAACACGAAATCCTCGCCGCCATCGATCACCGTGAAGACGGCAGCGGCAGTCGGCAGCTGATCGAACAGTGCCTGGTAGTGTTGTTCGCTATCCCCCAGCTTTTTCTCATACTGCTTCTGTGCCGTTATGTCTTGGATGACACCTCTCAGCATCTGTAATTCATTTTCATCCCCATACTTTTGCACTGCTTGACACTCCAGCCAGCGAATCTCCCCATCTGGTCTCAGAATGCGGTATTGCAAATGGTGAGTCGTACCGTCAGTGACCGCATTTCGCAGTGAAGCGATGACAGCATTCTTGTCATCAGGATGCAGAATCTTGCTGAGGAATTCGGGACCGGCTTCGTTGGAGGGTTCTCTGCCGAGGATACGGTAGATTTCCTCTGACCAGTGTGCGCGCATGGTGGTTGGATCGAGTTCCCAATTACCGATCTGGGCAATGGAT
>JARRNW010000493.1:0-3162 GCA_037384565.1 Candidatus Thiodiazotropha sp. | reverse complement strand
AGATCCAGGTGGTATTTGCACCTCAGTCCGACGGAGCTGCGGTGGGTGCCTTGAATATCGAGACAGCGAGTGGCATCACCAGCGTTGTTCTATCGGGTACGGCCGAAGCTGTTGCACCGGCCGACATTTCGGGACTTGACCAGCTGATGCCCTATACAGGGGGAAATCCCACTGTGATATCGACCAGTGAAGTTATCGCCGAGGCTTGTTCGAGCGGTAGAATCAGCGACCGTATGCAGGAGGATTGCAGCGCGGTTTTTGGCGCCGCCTCTCAGGGCGATTCCAGTACGGCATTCGCACTCTTGCAAGTCACACCCGAAGCCGCCACCAAGGCCAACAAGACCTCCCGGCAGGGGGGAGAGGCTCAAACCCGTAATCTGGGATCACGCATCGAGGCACTGCGTGCCGGCGCAAGAGGCCTCTCATTTCAGGGGCTCGATCTGCGTATCGACGATCAGACCCTGCCTGTCGAACTGATTTCCCAAGCCTATCATCAAGGCCGATATGGTGCCGGCGCCAGCGCGGACAATTCACTCCTGGATTCCAGACTGGGCGTATTTGTCACTGGCGATATCTCCACAGGCGGCAAGGATGAGACCGATCTCGAATCAGGCCTTGATTTCAATACCTATGGCATCACCTTCGGTGCTGACTACCGCATCACCAATCAGTTCATTCTGGGGGGCGCGCTGGGCTATATCGACAGCAACTCCGAAATTGATAACGATGCCGGTGAGATCGATACCCAGGGTTATAGTCTGAGCCTCTACGGTACCTACTACAGCAATCTGAACTACTTTGTCGATTTCTCTGCCAGCTACGGCTCGAACAACTTCGATCAAAGCCGCCGTATCGTCTACACACTCGCCGGCCTGGCCGATGTCAATCAGAAACTCACCGCGGACTACGATGGGGACATGTACACCTTGTTTGTCGGTTCTGGTTACGATTTTACACGTGACGCCTGGACCTTCGGACCGCGTGCCGATCTGGAATACATCAAGTCCAATGTTGATGGCTTCTCTGAGGATGTCTCTGATGCAAGCGCGGACGGTGGCGGCTGGGCAACCCGCGTCGATTCCACCGATCAGAAATGGCTGACCCTCAACCTGGGTGGTAAGGTCTCCTACACGCATAGTGCCGACTGGGGAGTACTCATCCCCTACACCCGACTCGACTGGCTGCATGAGTTCAAAGATGACTCGCAGGTTATCAGCGCCCATTTCGTCGACGATCCCGCGGGTAACGCCTTCAGGATTGAGACCGATGATCCGGACCGCGACTATCTGCGCCTGAGAATCGGCACCTCGGCCCAGTTCCAGAATGGCACGGTCGGTTTTATCGACTACAGCACCCTCTTTGGCCAGAGAGACTGGACCTCAAAAGTCATCAGTGTTGGCTTTCGCACTGAGTTTTAATGACGAGGATAATTGGGCATGGCACCTACTTAAGGAGTTGCTCCGCTGTAACCCCATCCCTGGGGCCGACGCTTTCCCGGATCGTCGAGCCCCAGCCAAACGGCGGAGTCTGAATCGCGATTTGAACTCTGAAGCTTGAGTTAGTATGAAGCACCACACTTGAATTTCAGGTGACCGTCCTCCAACGAGAAAATCGTGATGTTTCCCTGAGGATATATAACGACCAGGGTCTCACCGAATCGACGTACATACACATCTCCTGTCTGGTCGAAATGGACGATTAATCGGGGTAGTCCGATAATTTTGGATTGAAAAAGGTCGTAGAGGTACAGGTGGGTTTTTCCATCCGGGCTATGGCTGCGAACAGCCAACCAATCCTGATAGAGCCACATGGCACCGATAGTTTCCCCCCGTTGTAAGGATATCGGTACGGTTTTGTCGCTACTTTTAAACAAGGCGAAGGTTTCCCGGTCTTCCGCGGCGAGGGCCAGTCCCGCAACGAGTCCGTCTTCCCGAATGCTCATGGGGTGGTAGTGTTCGATAATCTCTTTGCTGATCGGTAAGCGCTCTTTAAGCAGCAGCTCGGGCAGTTGATAGTACCAGGTGGCGGTGTCTCCCTGAGTGTCGCGCAGCAGCAGGGCAAAGCGTTTCGGACTGCGTTGAATAGCGATGATCGTTCCCGGCAGATCGCTGATCGACCAGAGGGCGCGTTGATCTTCCGCCTGCAGGTCCAGTAGCCACAGCTGGCGGTCTTTGGAAACCAGCCATTGCATGCCATCGTGTGTGATTGCGTAGTTGTCGATATCGAGTTCGAGCCAGCGTTGGGTTGCTAAACTTTCCAGCTCAAATCTGTAGACCACCCAGAGGCTATTGCGGCGGGCGAGCAGCAGGGCGCGGTTGCCGAGATCAGAGACAACGATGTCATGACAAGGGATCGCAAGGGTAGTGACTTTTTTACCATCGGGTTTGATGACGTCGACACCCGATTCACCCCGGGCAACCAGTAGCCACTCCTTGGCCAGGATGGCGACTGCGGTTTGTGAAACCACGGACTGCCTTCCAGCCGGGATTTGGTATTCCAGCGGCGGTTCCCGTTGTGATAACGAGTTTCCTGGCGTTTGCAGTCGAGAGCCGAGTCGCAGCGTCCTGGCTTCATGTCGGAGCACCGGATCATCCACTAGATTGAGCAGGGCATTGAAGCGATTTTTCTCGTGTTTGCGATAGCCTTGATCGATATCGCAGATCAGACGGCGAAGTGCCATACGGGCGCAGATGCGGGTTGTTGGGGTGGGAGGCAATTGGGCAATGGTGTCGATAAACTCTGTTCTCAATACAGCACTCCTCTCATCGACTGTGTTGAGTAACGCTTGTGCTTTGAGCAGATATTCGTCTTCCGATGGGGCCAGACTCAGGTATTTCGCCAACATACGCGCGCCTATGCTGCCACCCTGGTCGATTGCCTGTCGCGTCCAGTGGAGAATCTCCGGATGCTGCTGCCGCAGCGGCCAGGCCAGTTCCACCGCCTGCTCGAAGTCCCCCGACTTGGCATGGAGTTGGGAAAACTCCCAGCGCAACGGGTCGGCCAGCGTTTTGTCACGGTTCTGCAGGAAGCTGACCGCTTCCGCATAGCAGCGGGTCAATCGGGCGATCTGTATGGCGCGGGCTGTGTCGCCGGCAATCAGCCACTGTCTGATGACCTTTGCGGGCTGGAGTTGTTGGCCTTCGGCCAGTTCCGCGGCCATTA
>JARRNW010000492.1:0-3168 GCA_037384565.1 Candidatus Thiodiazotropha sp. | reverse complement strand
GAAGGCATCCACGAGGTCCGGGTCGAAGTGGGCGCCGCGTTCCGCGACGATCATTGCCAGGGCATCGGCATGTGCCATGGGAGGCTTGTAGTAGCGACGGGAGACCAGGGCGTCGTATACATCAGCCAGGGCCATCATACGGGCGGAGAGCGGAATCTGCTGACCCTTGAGCCCCTGGGGATAGCCACTGCCGTCCCATTTTTCGTGGTGACAGTAAGCAATCTCCTTCGCTACCGAAGTAAAGCTGGTGGCGCCAATGTGGCGTTCGGCGCTGATGATCGCGTCGCGTCCCAGGGTGACATGCTGGTTCATCAGTTGACGCTCCTCATCATCCAATTTGCCCTGTTTCTGCAGCACCTTGTCAGGCACTCCAACCTTGCCGATGTCATGCAACGGGGCAGCTCGAGAGATCAGGTGTATGGTGCGTTCGCTGAGCTGCTTACGGTAGTTGTCCCGCTGCGCCAGCGCATACCCGAGTGCCTTAACATATTCCCGGGTGCGCAACACATGGTTGCCGGTCTCTTCGTCGCGTGCCTCGGCGAGGGCGCCCATGCTGTAGACCACGGCGTCCTTGGTACGCTCGATCTGTTCGGTTCGTTCTCGAACCAGCTGTTCCAGTGCAATTCGTTGCTCCGAGATCGCCAGTTGGGTTTGCACCCTACTGTGAAGAATCGGCAGGCTGATCGGTTTGGTGATGTAGTCCACGGCGCCGAGTTCAAAGCCTTTGACCTCGTTGGTCTCTTCGTTCATGGCGGTGAGAAAGATCACGGGTATCTCTTCGGTCAGTGGATTGGTTTTGAGATGTTTGCAGGCCTCATAGCCATCCATCTCGGGCATCATGACATCGAGCAGGATCAGATCTGGGCGTGCGCCACCCTGGGCCCTACGCAGCGCCTGAGCACCATTTTTCGCCACCGATATCGTGTAGTGAGCGGACAGGGCGTCGGTCAGTAGTTCCAGATAGAAGGGTTCATCGTCGACCACCAGGATTCTGGGTTTCAGGGGTTTGGCGTTTGAGTCCATCGTGTTCACGGGGCCGGATTTCAGCGGATGGGTTCAGGGAGTCGGGCAGCAGCATGCTGTCGGTAACACGCGCAACGGCAGTGGCTGCGGGGGGTATCTCTGTACCCAAAGCGTCTGTGCATAAGAAAGGTTATAGAACACTCTCCTGGAATTGTCTTGCGGATCATTCGGACGCTGTTCGTTAACACAATTGCCCGTCTGCTGATTCCCGGCATGCGCCGGGATGGCTGTTGTTTTTAGCTTGAATCACGTGCCATTCCCATCTGGCCTGAATGGCACGATATCTGTGACCAGGTAGACTAACCGGTCTTGCCCAACATCCGGGTGCGGTAACCGACCAGGTCTTCGATGCTCATCACGGGCAGCCCGTGGAGTTTGGCAAACGTGAGGATTTCCGGTAGACGGGCCATGCTGCCGTCAGGGTTGGTCAATTCGCACAACACACCGGCCGGTTTGAAACCGGCCAGTTGCATTAGGTCCAGGGTGCCCTCGGTATGGCCTCTGCGGGTCAAAACACCTCCCGGCTGCCCCCGCAGGGGAAAGATATGGCCTGGGCGTGCCAGGTCACTGGGTTGGCAGTCATCCGCGATTGCCTGCTGGATGGTGACAACCCGGTCCGCGGCGGAAACCCCGGTGGTCACCCCTTCCCGGGCCTCTATGGAGACGGTGAACGCGGTGCCGTTGCGACTGGTATTCTCCGAGACCATCATCGGAATCTCCAGGTGCCTCAGGCGGGCGTCGTCGAGACACAGGCAGACGATGCCGCTGCATTCGCGGATCATCAGGGCCATCTGCTCGACCCGGAGTGTTTCCGCGGCAAAGATGAGGTCACCCTCATTTTCACGGTCTTCGTCATCGACCAGCAGGATACCCCGACCCTGGCGCAGTGCATCCAGGGCCCGTTCGACCCTTTGGTCGGGACCGCCGAATTCGGCCAACGGGGAAGTTTGGTTTGTCTGATTCATGGTGTGCTCCCTCTACGAGTTCCAGAATCAGGGCGTCAGGAAACAACACGCGATGGCAGGCATCGCGTACAGGCGCTAAGATCGGGCGAGTGTCTACATCCGGATGCCGTGCTCTGCTCATGGCGGGTCCAGTGGATGGACAGCATGAGTCTATTACGGGTGACCCGGACGCAACACAACCCTAAAAGTCCCGTCCGCGAACGGAACTCATCCTGGCCTCATTCTCTCCCATCCGGACTGTCACCGTCGGCTCCGGTTTTTCACCGGATCTGCTGACCCTGCCGAAGCAGGCGCTCGCGGGCTCTTTCGTGATTGCGAAATTACCGCCGGTAGGGAATTTCACCCTGCCCTGAGAATAAGTTGATTGTGAATGCTCAGTCTGCTGAGCCGGGACAGATTAACCTGAACCGGGTGATTGATCAATGAACTCGCTTCAGGGCTTGCTGATAATCAGTGATGCGTTGACCCCGCCGAAACCGAAGCCGTTGCACAAGGCGTGTTCAAGGGTCTGGGAGCGTGCCTGTTTGGGTACGAAATCCAGGTCTTCCATGCCCTCATCGGCCTGTTCCATGTTGAGGGTAGGAGGCAGCAGATCATTGACTACCGCCTGGGCGGTGAAGATGCTCTCGATACCTCCGGCAGCGCCGAGCAGGTGGCCAGTGGCGGATTTTGTCGAAGAGACTGGGATCTGGGGTAGCCGTTCACCGAACACCGCGCGCAGGGCGGCGATCTCGGCCGCGTCACCCACCGGAGTGGATGTGGCGTGGGCGTTGACGTAGCCAATCGCATCGGGTTCCAGGTCGGCCATGCGTAATGCGGCGTCAACCGCCGCGGCGGCGCCAGATCCGTCGGGGCTGCCGGAGGTGATGTGATAGGCATCCGCAGAGGTACCGTAGCCACTGACGATGGCCAGCGGCGTGGCGCCCCGTCGTTGCGCGTGCTCCAGGGTCTCGATCACGAGCAGTCCGGCGCCTTCGCCCATGACGAAGCCGTTTCGGTCCCGATCGAAGGGGCGCGATGCCTTCTGCGGGTGTTCGGACTCGCTGCTGAGGGCCTTCAGGGCATTGAAACTGGCCAGGGACAGGGGGTCGACACAGGCTTCGGCGCCGCCCACCAGGGCGACCTCGGCTTCACCGCTGCGGATGATGCGCATGCCATCGCCGATGGCTTGCAGACTGGC
>JARRNW010000491.1:0-3184 GCA_037384565.1 Candidatus Thiodiazotropha sp. | reverse complement strand
CCGGCGATGATCTCCTCCAGGCGTCCCCGGTGGTTGGGAATGCCCTGGGCTTGTGATGCCATATAGGAGTTCCGAGGATCCGTGGCAAGATGGCTGACCAGGGCCACCTGTTGACGATCTGCCAGCATCAGTAACAGCTGGTCGCTGCACAGGCTGAGTGAAACCACCCGTTGGGGTGTGTCGGCGAGGGCGGGGCTTAGATGCAACCAGAATATCAACAATCCGGTCAGTATGGATGGTTTCATGTTGCTTCAGGGGCAGTGGGTAATGTCATTTAACTTAAGGCAATGCTTTGGGTTTTCGTCATTCTGGTGTGGTGCATGGATGGACCGTTTACGGAGCTCCCAAGGATGGAATCCAGGAGTAAGCATCGTCCAGCCTCGTGGATCCCGGCGTACGCCGGGATGACGTTATAGCAAGCCCCATTCGGAGCAGTGGGTTATACTGTACCGCGAAACACAGTTCCAGTTCGCCACTATCGAGCGATCGTTCCACCAAGAGTAAGTTGTGCACGGGTACCTTGTTGCACGCATCGTCGGCGTGTTCTCCATCATTTTCGGCCTGACGCTGCTGATTCCGATCGCGGTCTGTTTTATCTATGGCGAGATGGGGCAGCTTGTGGATTTCCTCTATCCCTTTGCCGGCTCCCTGGGGCTGGGAAGCACCCTGTGGATTGTGGGCCAGCGCAAACCGGCGGCGTTGGGCAACCGGGACGGCTTTCTGATCGTGGTACTGTTCTGGATCATCTTCAGCCTGCTTGGGGCCTGGCCCCTGCTCATCGCCACCAACCTGACCCCGGTCGAGGCCCTGTTCGAGTCGGTCTCCGGTATCACCACCACCGGGGCCACGGTGATCACCGGGCTGGATGATCTGCCCAGGTCGATCCTGTTCTTCCGCCAGCAGCTGCAATGGTTGGGTGGCATGGGACTGATCGTGCTGGGTGTGGCGGTCATGCCGATGCTCGGTATCGGTGGTATGCAGCTCTATCGGGCGGAGATGCCGGGGCCGGTCAAGGAGGAGAAACTCACCCCGCGACTGGCCCAGACCGCCCGGGCCCTTTGGTTGATCTATTTCGGCCTGACTCTGGCCTGCGCCTTCGGCTACTGGCTGGCGGGCATGGATGTATACGATGCCCTGGCGCACAGCATGTCCACGGTCTCGACCGGGGGATTCTCCACCCATGATGCGAGCATCGGCTACTACAACAGCAACGCCGTGGAGCTGGTGGCGGTGGTCTTCATGCTGCTGGCGGCGATTAACTTTGGGGTTCATTTCATCGTCCTGCACCAACGCAACCCGGTCCACTATCTGCGTGATCCAGAGGTGTGGACCTTCCTGCGTTTCGTGATGGCGGTGGTGCTGGTGGTGAGTCTGGTGCTGCTCCTGGAGGAGGAGTACGGCAGCCTGATCGACAGTTCTCAGGATGCGACTTTCGAGGTGGTATCCCTGGTGACCAGTACCGGTTTTGCCAAGGTGGATTTTTCCAACTGGCCCGATTTTCTGCCGCTTCTGCTGATCTTTATCAGCTTTGTCGGAGGCTGTGGCGGCTCCACCGCCGGCGGGATGAAGGTGATGCGGGTGATGTTGCTGATCAAGCAGGGTCAGCTGCAGGTCAAATCCCTGATCCATCCCCATGCGCTGATTCCGCTGCGCATCGGCAAGCGGATTCTGGACCCCCGACTGACCCAGGGCGTGTGGGGTTTCTTCGGCCTCTACCTCTCCACCTTCGCCTTCCTGGTGCTGCTGATGGTGCATGCGGGATTGGACGAACGTTCGGCCTTTGCCGCGGTGGCGACCTGCATGAACAATCTGGGCCCGGGGCTGGGCGAGGTGGCTTACACCTTTCAGAATGTCAGTGATTTCGGCAAGCTGGTCTCGGTGCTCGCAATGCTATTGGGCCGACTGGAGATCTTTACCTTGCTGGTGTTGCTTTCGCCGACCTTCTGGTTTCGTTGAGCGACATCCCGTTTTCAAATGGCGGTCATAGCGCCTTAACAATCGCTGCCTATGCTTGGATACCCTTTTGGAGCGCTGCTCCCCCTGGTCTGGTGAGAGTCTTATGAAATCGGATGTTGTCACCCTATTGGATCCACTGGTGGTGTTAATCGGTAAGCTGGTCGGTCTCTGGCACGGGAAATACAGCATGATCCATTGCATCTCCGTTGTTACTGCAAACCCCCGGGAAACATCGGAGGTCAAGGTCCCATGATTGTCTATCTACACGGCTTGAACAGCGCCGGCAGTTCAGCAAAAGCAGCCTATCTACGTGAGGCATTGCCGCACATCGAGATCGTCAGTCCCACCTATCCCGCGCAGACCGCGTCCCTAGCGGTGGAAGTGCTGGAGCAGGAACTCCGGGAGACCTTCGCGCGGTCGGATAGAAGCGGCGAGCCCCGGGTGTTGGTAGGCAGTTCCTTGGGGGGGTTCTACGGCGCCTGGCTGGCGGATCGTCTCGATGTACAGCATTTATTTATGATCAATCCGGCCCTGGAGCCCTGGCAATTGCTCAAGCAGGTGGTTGGTTGGCAATTCAATGAGGCGCTGCACACCAGTTACCATCTCTCAGAGGAGATGGTGGAGGCGACCCGAGCGTATGCCACCGATCCGTCTAAGCTGATTACTCCCACCACTCTGCTGCTGGACAAGGGAGACGAATTGATCGATTACCACACCTCGGTGGCCCTGTATGAGGGGTATGCCAGGATTCACTGCTTCGAGGGCGGCAGTCATGGCTTCGATCATATGGATGAGGCCTTAGAGATCATCAGGCAGGTCTATCAGTCACTGATTCAGACGGCATTTCCACTTCCTCAATTTAGCGATTAGAAATTCCACGCTACCGTTTTGATTACGAGGAACAAGACCACTTGGTTGTATTTGAGCTGTTCAGAGCGGGCCTGATAGCGCTTGGCCAGCAGAATGCTCGGGCGCTCTTGCGGATATCCAGGTTATTCTACCTGAACTGACAAGTACCTTAATTTATGTGGTGGAGGTAAGGGATTTATCGCCAACTGATAATAGACCTCGTCTAAATGTATGATTTATATAGGACACTACACTAGATACCACCCAAGCTGAAATCATGGAATTTGGTATCGATAATGCCTCTGAGGTACTGAAACCATGACAGCAGAGCTTGTTGAGGGTAGGTGCCACATTCCCCTGGATTCCGGCATTCGCCGGA
>JARRNW010000490.1:0-3900 GCA_037384565.1 Candidatus Thiodiazotropha sp. | reverse complement strand
ATCCATCAGCTGGTGGTCTATCTGGGGATCTGTGACGGCAACATGCAGGAGGGCTCTTTCCGTATCGACGCGAACATCTCCATGCGCCCCCTGGGTCAGGAGACCTTTGGTACCCGCACCGAGCTTAAGAACATCAACTCCTTCCGTTTCATGGAACGTGCCCTGCAGTTTGAAACGGAGCGCCAGATCGATCTGCTGGAGAGCGATCGGAAGGTAGTTCAGGAGACCCGTCTCTACGACGCTGACCGGGACGAGACCCGCCCCATGCGCAGCAAGGAGGAGGCGAACGACTACCGCTACTTCCCCGATCCCGACCTGCTGCCGGTGGAGATCACCGAACAGCGTCGGGAGGCGGCCCGGGGGCGTCTGCCGGAACTCCCGGATCACAAGCGCGCGCGCTTTGAAACCGCCTACCAGCTTACACCGGACGATGCCCTGATGCTCACCCAGAGCCGGGCTCTGGCAGACTACTTTGAGGCCGTGGTGACCAGTGGCGCCGAGCCCAAGATGGCGGCAAATTGGGTAACCGGTGACCTGAAAGGTGCCTTGAACAAGGCGGGCCTGGAGATTCAGGCATCCCCTGTATCCGCCGAGCAGATGGGCGGACTGCTGATACGCATTGCCGATGGCACCCTGTCGGGGAAACTCGCCAAGCAGGTATTCGAAGCCATGTGGCAGGGCGAGGGGGATGCGGACACGGTGATCGAGGCCAAGGGAGGCCAAGGGCCTGAAGCAGATCACCGATACCGGACAGATCGAGACCCTCATCGATGAGATCATCGCCGCCAACCCGAAACAGGTGGAGCAGTTCCGCGCCGGCAAGGATAAACTGCTGGGCTTCTTCGTCGGCCAGGTGATGAAACAGACCCAGGGCAAGGCGGATCCTGGGCAGGTGAACAAGATCCTTATGGGCAAACTCAAGGGATAAACAAAAAGGGCGAACGGAATGCCGGCCTTCCGGTCGGAGACAGGGTGGACTGAACGACAAGCAAACAGCGTGGCAAATTACTCTGTTCCGAGAGACGGAGAGAGAGGATTATGATGGCGGTATCCGGATGGTTTAAAGGCGGACTGGCTTTGCTGCTTTCCGCGCCGCTTGTGTTACAGGCTTCCCCGTGGCGGGACCAGTCCCCGGGGAAACCGGACCTGAGGGTCCAGAGTACCACCCCGGTCTACTTCCGGGCACTGGATCTGGATCGGGAGGCTCTGAAGGCGCAGCTTGATCAGTCTCCTGCGGAAGTCGGGATCCTCCAGACCGGCGGTCAGACCCTGGAGCTGCCCCTGCCCGACGGGGGGATGACCCGACTCTATGTCGAGGCCTCGCCCATCATGGCCCCGGAACTGGCGCAACGCCATCCTGAGATCACCACCTACCGGGTCCGGGGCATCGATCAACCGGAACTCACCGGACGCCTGGACCTCACTCCTCTGGGCTTTCATGCCCTGCTCAACACCCCGGCCGGGACGGTGTTTATCGATCCGGATGCCACGGGTGGCTACCGCAGCTTCTACAAACGGGACTATGCCCGGACCCATCCCCAGGCGGGGCAAGCCCATGTCTGCCATACCCCGCAACATGACAGCGGATCGCTCAAGCAGTTACAGACCGGTCGGCTGCAAACCGCCGCCCGTACCCTGAGCGGTGGCCAACGCCGTATCTACCGTCTCGCGGTGGCGGCGACCGGAGAGTACACCGCCTATTTCGGTGGCAATAAGGACCTGGCCCTGGCGCAGATCGTCACCGCCATCAACCGGGTCAACCAGATCTACGGGCGGGATATCGCGGTACAGTTTCAACTGGTGGGTAATAACGATCGGATTATCTACAGCAATCCGGATACCGATCCCTATACCCAGCGTGCGGAAGCCATCGCGACCATGCTCGAGGAGAATCAGGACAACCTGGACTACACCCTGGGCAGGCGTCACTACGATATCGGTCATCTGTTCGGTCTGGTGGGTGGCGGGCTGGCCACCCTGGGTTCCGCCTGCATGGATTATCGGGCCCAGGCCTATACCGGAACCCCGAACCCCGACAGCGATGTGTTCTATATCGACTTCGTGGCTCATGAACTGGGGCACCAGCTGAATGCCAATCACTCCTTCAATGGTACAACCTCCAATTGCGGCGGAATCAACCGCAACCCGGATACCGCCATGGAGCCGGGAAGTGGCTCAACCATCATGAGCTACGCCGGTATCTGCGGCGATGAGGACCTGCAGAGCCATTCGGACGCGACCTTTCATGCGGTGAGCATCCAGGAGATGCATGAATTCACCACCACGGGGGGTGGTAGTCAATGCGGGACCCTGGTGAGCACCGGCAATACCGCACCCCAGGTGGATGCGGGGGTGAGCGGTGAAGATGGCTCCTATACCCTGCCCATCGGCACTCCGTTCCGGCTCACCGGGCAGGCCCAGGACGCGGAGGGGGACCCGCTCTCCTATCAGTGGGACGAGATGGATGCGGGCGGCGCCACGGGTGCCACCGATGCCGATACCATTGGCACCGATCTATCCGGGGAGTCCAATCCTCTGTTTCGTTCCTATCTGCCCATCTCGACCCCGGAACGTTACGTACCCCGGCTCAGTACTCTGCTCAGCGGGCAGTTCGGGATTGGCGAGACGCTGCCCGAGACCGAGCGGACACTGAATTTCCGTCTCACGGTTCGGGACGGTGCCTCCGGGGTGGGTGGTGACGATCTGCTGATCCAGGTGGATCCGAGCCTCGGGGTGTTCGCGGTGAGCGGAGGTTCGCTGAACAATGGCGGTTCCTACGAGGGAGGCTCGAAACAGTCACTGCGGTGGTTGGTGTCAGATACCGACAGCGTATGTTCACAGGTGCGGATCAGCCTGCTCAGCCTGAACGCCGACACCGCTCCGACCCGCTACTGCGATCTCAACGATGAGGGCATGACACTGCTTGATCTGGGTACTTATCCGAATACCGGTACGGCCATCGTGACCCTGCCCGAAACCGGCCTGCCATTCGCCCGGGTCATGTTGGCCTGTGTCGACGGGTTGTTCTTCAATTTGTCCCGTGAGCCGATTCAGATTCTGGCCTCTGGCGAGATTGCCAGCGATTGTAAACCCATCGATGGAGAGGCCCTTGAGCATGGCACGGTGTTCACCGATGCGGACAGCGCCACCAAGTTCGACAGCCCTGGTAGCGGTGGACTCTTCTGGATACTGAATCTGTTGTTGGGTGCGTTTGCGCTGCTGCGAGTCACGTTCGCAGGCGACAGGGCGCACTGAACAGGCTGAACATCTCGGAGAGCATCCGGGAGACCATGCTGAACAGGTGCAGGTTGACCCGGTAGTGGTTGTTCGCCATGAGGAAACGCTGCCGGGATTGATCCCGCTGGGTCAGGTAGTTCTGTCGTTCATCCTCACCCATGGCCTCCAGGGTCTCCTGATCGCATTGGGAAAAGCCAGAATTTTCCTGCATGGTTTTCAGGTTCTCCATGGCCGCGTTGATGAACTTGACCTGCATGCTTGCGAACGCTCCGGCGAGGACGCTCAGCCAGCTGCTGGTTTTTTCCTCCGTTTCCATCAGGGGCGAGGTTTTCAGGGCCCGTAAAATCAGGTTTTCATACAGCCGTTCGATCTCCTCAGACGGCTCCATCGCTTCGGTTTCCACCGATTCGATCGACTCAGCCGTTGGATTCAGGATCTCGATGCAACCGTTCAGACAGTCCGGGTGGATTGCCGTCTGGGTGGTGGCGCACTGCTCTCGGGTAGCGAGTCGAAGCTCCTCTTCCAGGAACCCGGGCAGGGGGCCATCCCGCAGATTCTGATCCAGGAGGGTCTCCGCCTGCAGGTTGACCTGCCGGATCAGGCCGAGACCGA
This sequence comes from Candidatus Thiodiazotropha sp., assembly GCA_037384565.1. Classification (GTDB taxonomy): domain Bacteria; phylum Pseudomonadota; class Gammaproteobacteria; order Chromatiales; family Chromatiaceae; genus Thiodiazotropha. The sequence goes on along the minus strand of JARRNW010000490.1, from coordinate 51 downwards.
GTTGTTCCGTACCGTATTCGTCGGAGAGCTCTTTCAGTTTTTCATCCATGC
>JARRNW010000489.1:0-3193 GCA_037384565.1 Candidatus Thiodiazotropha sp. | reverse complement strand
TGCTCGATGGGGTCGAGCTCTTCCAGGTCGACGGTCTCGACAATCTCCATCAGGAGTCGTTGTTTGGGCATCTGCGGCCAGTGCATGGCAATCGCGTTGCGCAGATCATGGATGAAGGTGCGGTACTTGAGATGGCGCGGAAAGACATTCAGGCTGATCGGTAGGTCGATCCCCTGTTCGTGCCAGTGCCTGGCTTGGCGTACCGCCTGTTCCATTACCCAGCGCCCCATGCGGTATGCAAGGCTGTCGTTTTCGATCAGTGAGAGAAACTCCCGGGGACCGATCAGACCAAGGACAGGGTCGTTCCAGCGCAGTAACGCCTCGACACCCACGACATCCCCGGACACATAATCCACTTTGGGCTGGAAGTAGAGTTCGAACTGGTTTCTATCGAGCCCCTGCGAGATCATGGTAAGGAGTTCGGCTTGGGCTGAGATCTGGCGCTCCAGACCCGCATCGAAGATCTGGTAGCGGTTTTTGCCCAACTGCTTGGCGGTATACATCGCATGGTCTGCGTGGCGCAGCAGGCTATCGGCATCCACATGGTCATCCGGAAACAGAGTCACGCCGATACTGGCAGAGACGGACACCTGTTCGTTGTCGATGACCATCGGTTCGGCAACCTTGTCCAGGATGCGTTCCAGTCCTCGGATGCAATCGGCTACACTCCCTATGTCGTACCACAGCAGTACAAACTCATCGCCGCCAAGACGGGCGACCGTATCCTCGCCACGGGACATCGACTGCAGACGGTTGGCGATTTCGACCAGCATTTTGTCCCCGCCCTCATGGCCGAATTTATCATTGATCGGTTTGAAGCCGTCGAGATCGAGATAACAGACGGCGAGATTGCCACCATGCCGCTGAGTATGGGCGAGGGCATGTTCCAGACGATCGCTAAGCAGACGCCGGTTGGGTACCTCGGTCAACATGTCATAGTGGGCGATGCGGTCAAGATCCTCCTCGTGCTGTTTGATCATGCTGATGTCGGAAAAGGCGCCCACATAGTGCTGCAGTACGCCTTGTTCATCCCGTACTGCGACAATGGAGAGCATTTCTGGAAACACCTCTCCTGTCTTTCGTTGGTTCCACAGCTCGCCCTGCCACTCACCCGTGGTATTGATCGATTGCCACATTTCGGCGTAGAACCCCGGTTCCTGCCGGCCCGCACTGAGAAAGCCCGGATTACGTCCCAGGGCTTCTTCCCGGCTATAACCGGTCAGGAGGGTAAAGGCTGGATTGGTGTCGATGATGCGGTTGTCCGCATCGCTGATCAGAATGCCTTCTTGGCTGGTGGAGAATACGCTGGCTGCCAGACGCAGGCTCTCTTCATCCTGCTTGCGTTGGGTGATATCGAACAGGGAGACGAAAACTTTGCTCAGGGTATGTTCATAACCTGGACAGACCACGAAGGAGACGTTTACTTCCCTGGGCTCTCCTCTCAGAGTCTGTACTACGGCATCGAAAGTGAGTTCAGTTTCACCACGGCTGAGGGCTATAAGCTCTTTGCGGAAGGCAATATAGGAGTCTGGGGTAAATGTCTTCAACAGCCCTTCAAACAGCGCATCCTTGCTCTCGGCCTCATGAAGCTCCAGGGTGGCGTCATTGACGTTGATGATCCGCACCAATGAGACGCATTCCATGACGATCTCCGGGTGTTCCATGAGATAGGCTTCAATATCACTGCCATGCTCCTCGCGCAGTTCATCGAGACGGGTCTTGACTGCGGAAAAGTCTTCCTCCCAGGTTGGCACCGGTGAGTTCTCGTAGACCAGTCGGAAGCGCTCTTCGCTGTCGCGCAGGTCGCGTGAAACCAGAAGGTTGTTCAGGGCATCCGACAGGCGATGACCGATCTCCTCGAACAGGCGCATCTCCTGCTCGGTCCAGATTCTTTCCCCCGAGCATTGATGGAGGCCGAACTGCCAGGGTTTGTCTACCCTGGGATACAATGCCATGGCCATATTGGCATAGATACCGGATAGTTCCTTAAACGAAAACGGTACAGGTAACCGGTCCTCTTGTCCCATTCGCACCGGACCGTCGTTTTCGAGCAATGTCTTCATGACCCAGGCGACATTATCATTAACCGGCTGCGGTCCGAGTTTACTGGCACCCGGGTATTCCGGCTTTGTGCTCTCTATGGGTACTGACCAGGTCGATGCATTGGGATCATTGGGGTAGACGAGGTAAGCGCGGTCGCAATCAAAGATGTCGAGCACTTCATCGAGCGCCTTGTTCATGATTTGCTCGATATCGCCCTCGGCTTGAAATACGCGATTGACCCGATCCAGGTTCTCAAGGAACCGCAGGTGGGATTGGTGCTCTTGTTCGGCATCTTTCAGTTCGGTGATGTCGATCAGGGAGACCAGCACCTTGCGAAGGTTCTGTTCATAGCCGGGGCAAACCGATACGAAGACATCGATTTCATGCCTGCGGCCAGTCAGACTCTGGATTACAGATTCGACGCGAAAGTTGGTTTTCCCGCGCATCAGCGAAATCAGTATATCTCTATAACCGGTCAGGGTTTGGGGCGTGAAGATTTGTGGAAGACTCTGCAGCATGGTCTGTTTGCTGTCTGCCTCATGCAGGGTCAGGGCGGCCTGATTGACATCGGTCATTTTGACCAGGGAGAAGCACTCGCTCAATACCTCAGGGTGACGTTCGAGGTAACCTTCCAGATCGTCGTTATATTGTGCACGGAGCGACTCCAGGTAGGCCTTGACAGCGGAGTAGTCCTCTTCATGCACCGGTACCGGTGAACTTTCGAAGACCAGACGAAAGCGCTCTTCGCTGTCGTGTAGATTTCGCGTGATCAGCAGGTTGTTCAGGCTGTCTGTCAGGCGGTTGCTGATCTCCTCGAACAGACGCACCTCCTGGTCGGTCCAGGTTCGATCATGGGAGCACTGTTGAATGCCGAACTGCCAGGGGGTGTCGACTCTGGGGCGTAGCAGTGTCGACATGAGGGAGCGGATGCCGAACCGTTCCTTGAATATTTGCGGGATAGGGTATCGGGTGTCCGAACTCATGCATAGGGTCTGGTCCGATTCGAGCAACGCGCGCAACACCCCGGCGATACCCTCGTTCATCGGTTGGGGGCCCAGTTTGTTGGCGCCTGGATAACCCGTTTTGGTGCTCTCGATAGGCACCGACCAGGTCGGCGCATCCGGGTCGCAGGGATAGAGCAGGAAGACCC
>JARRNW010000488.1:0-3194 GCA_037384565.1 Candidatus Thiodiazotropha sp. | reverse complement strand
TACTGCCCGAGTCGATGCAGACCCTGTTCAGTGGTGGTCGTCCGATCCGGCTTCACTATCTTGACGAAACCTTGCGCATCGTCAATCACGGCAACAGCGGGGAAGTGGTGGCGCAGAATTATCTGCGGGTGCTCGACTGGCAGGATTTGGAACATCGCAGACTGTTAAACGCCGCCAGTGAAATATCCCTTTGCCTGGAGCGTAAGCACTACCTCATCAAGAAAATCACCTTGCCGATTGAAGCGGAAGAGAACCTGCGTGAAGTACTGGCGTTCGAGATGGATCGTCACACACCGTTTAATGCCCAGCAAGTGTTTTACGATTACCGGGTCAATCAACGGGATCACCAGAACCGGATACTGGATATCACCCTGGTACTCGCACCCATCGATAAACTCAAGGATGCCATGCATCAGCTTGAGGAGCATCACGTGCGCATTAAGGCCATTGCCCCTTGCGATGAAGCCGAGCCCGGGGTCAACGGAGTAAATCTGCTGCCCGCGTCCCGGCGCTCCAAGCCGATCAAACGCTACCGTCTGGTCAACGGCGCACTCATGCTGTTACTGCTGATCCTGTTGTGCGTTCAACTGGCCCTGCCGCTCTATCAGAAAAGTCGGTTGTCAGAATCCCTTGAGGCTATCCGCAGTCAGTATCAGAAACAGGCCAACGAGGTTGCGGTCCTGCGAGACGAGGTTTCCGTGGCTGAACGTGAAAACAGCTTTCTGGAAGACCGCAAACTTCAGACTTACTCCGTGATGGATGTGCTGCAGGAATTAACCTTGATCCTTCCGGATGACACCTGGCTTAGCCAATTCGAAATACGTGATGATAAGGTGCATCTGTATGGGCAGTCCGTCGCATCGGCCGTGCTGATACCACTGATCGAATCATCCAAAATGTTCCGTAATGTCAGTTTTCGTTCACCTGTGACACAAAACAGCAAAAACAATACCGAGCGCTTCCACATATCCGCGGAAATCGTCAACTCACAGGATAAAGGCTAGTGCTTTCTTTTACCGAACGACTCAACGCGAAACAGAGCCGGGTGCTTGCCATCACCCTGCTGGTGATTGTGTTGTTGGGGTTGATACTCCTGGTGGGGCTACCGGTATGGAGCATGAACCGTACTCTGGATGAGCGGATCGCCGAACAGCGGCACCAGATCGGTCTCTACCAGCGGATGGCATCCCAGACAGACTATTATCAAAGCGCGTATGATCGACTCAGCCGGACACGCCAGGCCGACCGTCGTTATCTGCAAAGCGAAACCGAATCCCTGTCCGAAGCAGAACTCCAGCGTCGGGTAAAACAGATCGTCTCGGCGGCCCAGGGGGAAATTGTCAGCGCCCAGGTCATCAATATCAGTAAGGAAGAGGGGTTCAGTCGGGTTTCCGTGCGGATACGGATGAAAAGCAATCTGACGCAGAGTGTGCAAATCTTCCATCGCCTGGAAAGTGAAAAGCCCTATCTGTTCATCGATGAGGTTACCCTGCGCAGCCGTCCCGTGGTGCGCCGTCGCATACCCGCGACTGACCAGATCCGCAAGGCGGAGTCGATACTGGATATCGATTTTCAACTGGTGGGCTATCTGAAGGGGCCTGCGTCGTGAATTTTTGGAAGGGCACCTTCAACCTCCTGAGTCTGCTGTTGCTCAGCGTCCTGTTGGGCATGTTCGGCATTCTGGTATGGCAGTGGCAACATCCTCCCACTGCGGAGGATTTCAGCCGGGTCCCTGCCAAACAACCGGATCATTCCGAAAATACCGCGAGGATTGCCTTTGCCCCGGTTCCCCTGAACGCATACCGGGAGATCACCGAACGACCGTTGTTCATCGAGGGGCGGATGCCACCGAAACCCGAGGAGGCGGCCGCCGTGAAGGCCGCTCCCAGGGTGCTGCCGCTCAAGCTGAAACTGGAGGGGGTTGTGATCACGCCGCAGAACCGGGTCGCAATCATCCGTGATCTTACCAGCAATCGTCTGTTGCGGGTCGCCGAAGGGATGAATCAGGATGACTGGAAACTCACCCGGGTAGACACTGCCAGTGCCACCGTGGAGAGGCGCGGGCAGCGCATCTCCTTAGAACTGGAGATTGTCGGTGCCGGTAATCGAGGAAAGGTCCCTGCCAGACTGCCTTTCCTTCCCAGGTGACTGAAACAGCTCTTGAATTAGTGTAGGCATCGTATTAGGTTGCGCAGTTCGTCGTATCGATCATTTTTTGCTGGATATCAATGAAGCACATTAAGGTACTGTTTGTCTGCATGGGCAATATCTGTCGATCCCCTACCGCCCAGGGGGTATTCCGAGCCATGGTGGAACGGGAAGGCCTGAGTGAACGGATTCTGACCGATTCCGCGGGCACCATCGACTACCATATCGGCGGTTTGCCCGATCGGCGAGCCCGGGAAACCGCGTTGAAACGGGGAGTCGATCTCAGTGATCTGCGAGCCCGCCTCGTGACTGTGTCGGATTTCGAGGCGTTTGACTACGTGGTCGCCATGGATCATTCCAACTTTCAGGACCTCTCAGCCCTGTGTCCACCGGGCCTGGAGGATCGGTTGCATATGTTCCTGGATTTTGCCCCGGAACAGCCGGTGCGCGAGGTGCCGGATCCCTACTATGGCGGAACCGCCGGTTTTGAACGGGTCTTCGATTTGGTTGAGGAGGCCTCCCGGGGACTCCTAACCCGAATCAAAGTTGATCGGTCGTTGAGCTGATTCGCTGAATAGTATCGAATTTGTGACGGGGTGTATCCCGGCGGATCGATGATCCGCCGGGGTTGAGTGGCCGCCAGGACTCCTCGGGAATTCAAAGGAGAGCCCGGCGGGCATCGATTCCTTTTTATTCTCCAGTTCCGGCGTCCACCGCATTAGGCTTGTCAGTGGCTGGCGTTGCTTGTTTTGTCTCCACCTGTTTCAGCGGAGGGTTATTCTTCGTCTCAGCAGGCTTGGGCGGAGTCTCCTGGGTCTTTTCGACTGTGGTTTTGCGTTCAACCGGTTTTTTCGGTTCCTGTTCCACCGCCGCTACTGGAGCGGCAGCCGGAGGCTTGGTCTCGACCTGCTTCAGTTTGGGTTTCTCTCCAGCCATGGGGGCGGTGACCTCCTTGGCTGGCTTGGGGGCCGGTTTGCTCTCCACTTCTGCGCGTGCTGCAGGCTTTTCTTCCCGCTGAGGGGCTTTGCTCTTGGTTTCGGCCTTAT
>JARRNW010000487.1:0-3196 GCA_037384565.1 Candidatus Thiodiazotropha sp. | reverse complement strand
AAAGGCTTCGAGCCGCTCCATGCTTTCATCCAGCGGCGGGGGATCGGTGGTAATTTCGGCGCTCTGTTCGGGGACGTAGCTCTCCATCTCGACACTGAGGTCCGGCAGGGCCATGGAACCGCGCTTGCCGCCACGACCGGTGAAGACGCTGTAGGTCTTGACTGGGCGGTCGTCCTCGCTCGGGTAGTTCAGTTCGTAACCGCCCTGCTCCGCCGGTAGCGCGCCTATCTTTACCTTGCGTGGGCCGATGCTGCGGCTGTGGGCCTCGGCGGCGCGATAGTTCAGCTGTGAGGCGAGAGCGCGGGCTGCCGTCTGCACGAACATCGGCTCGGGGCCCTTCTCGCCGACGGTCTTGCTGTGCAGGTGGTAGAAGACGCCCGGGGCGTCGGCGTAGCGAAAGCTGGCATAGAGATCGTGCGCGAAGGCGCCCTCGTCGGCGATGAAGCCGTAGGGGAAGCAGACGCCGGGTTCAGTGGGGATTTCGAACAGGGCGCGGGGGCGGAAGCGGTTGAGCCAGGTGATCAACCACTGTTTCGCCTCAGTGCGCGTGTAGTGGGCGGGTGGTGCGGGACGATCCGAGACAGGGACGCCGCCAACAGTGTAGAACATGCCATTACGCACGAGGTAGGCCGTTAGGGAGTAACCGGCGCTGTCGGGGAGATTGATATCCAGGGTGTCTTTGCCGAGTCTTTCTTTTCTCAGGGCTATGCTCTGCTCCAGTGAATGAATGCGTTCGCGGTTTATTTCGATAGCTTTAAGCAAATCCTCAGAGTCATCTGTTGCTTTCAGTTCCTGTAATGTTTTGCTGCGACGACGGCGTCCTTCCAGCTCTCGTTCTTCGCCATGGATGATATTCTTCTCCGTAGAAATCATGCTTTTGGCCAGTCCCTGTGCCTCTTCAAGGGTGCCGTCTGAGGCGACACCTAGCTGGACCCCATCAACGCTCATCCCCCATTCAGGAAAAAGCAGCTCACCAAAACCGGTATGCATGCCTTCTGTGTTGCTGAAACTCAGGGGCGGCACGCCCCACTCAAAATCGGGCCGCACATCGAAGACGTGTCTGCCGAGGCACTCCTGGCGCATGCCCTTGGGGATCTTGTGATCGGTGTCGGCGGCCAAACGGATGGCCTCGGCCCGTTCGGACTGCTGCTCGTTCTCAGGTCCCGAGGTGGCTTGACCGGGGCCACAGCCGGTCAACAGGGACACCAGAACTGCCGTGATCCAACGAAACTCCGTCAATCGGCACATCATGTCGAGACCCTCCTTTGCCCGAAATGATCGGCTTCGGCATATGCTCTCATACTCTCAGGGTTGAGTCTCATCAACTGGGCAATCAGCTTCATGTTCATGCCCGAGGTGTTGTTCTCGCCCAATGTCCACTGGGTGGGTAGTTCGACGATGTAGCCTTGAACACCCTGCGGGGCCGACACCGGGGCATTGGTGCGGGCGTAGTAGGTATGTGCCGGCTGCGCTTCTCCAGACTCGGGCGGCTGCCAGAACTCTGGCTCGAAGGGCATGCGGTAGGCCATTTTGCCGCCGAGATTATGATTACCGTAGTTATTGTAGTGCCAGGTGGGCCAGAGGGAAGCGCCGAGTTCTAATGGTGCACGAGTCACAGGATCAATGATATTGGGGTCTTTTTGCTGCACGGTTGGGTTGGGTTCATCACGTGGAATGAAGGAGAAGGCGTCAGCATAGGCTAGTGCATTATTATGCGCGACTTCCTGTATTTTACGCCAAGTCTCAGGCGCCGCCGGCTTTTCCAGCACCGCCCTCAACGCCTCTGCCGGTTTGTTACCGCCAGAGAGCCCAAACAGCTTCGACCAGAGCCTCACCCGCAGGTCATGTACGCAGGTACTCACTGCGACCTTCTGTTTACCCGTGATGCTCACTGACTTGGGCGCTTCATCGGTCACGATCACCGCCAGTTCCGAATCCCGCCCGCCGAGCTGACTGCGGTCGTTGATATTGGCGCTGCCGAGGATCGCCACCCGGTCGTCGGCAATCAGCAATTTGCTGTGGACGTAGATCTGCTCTGTTACCGGTTTGCCGCCGATCATCTCCCAGTTACGCAGGTTGAGCAGCGTCAGGTACTCCTTCCACTCGTCACCCACTTCGGTGATCACTTCGCCAACGGGCATGCGCGCCACTTCCGCTTTGGCTTTTTTCCAGCCCTCGTCCCCCTTGCACTGCGCTCCCATCTCCTTGCACCGGCGCTTGGCCAGAATCGCCCGTCGCACGCCGTTGACCAGGCTCTGGTGGCCAAAGACCAGGCTCTGCATGGTCAGGTGGACCTGGTTCATGATGTTGAGGGTGTTGAGGGTGCCCTCGGGGTGGACCGGCAGAACCATGTAGACGTGGAAGGGCAAGCCATTGGCAATGGCCAGTTCGATGCGGGTGGTCAGGGCCTGGGCGATCTGGTTTTGCATGGCCGTTTGGGTATCACCCAGGGTCTGGGAGATTTCGACGGCGGTATTGTTGCTGATGGCGGCGTAGAGATCGGCCAGGAAGGCGGGGCCTTCGGGGTCGCGCTGCACATCATCCACCTTGGCCCAACGCATCTCCAGGGGAATATTGGCCAGGGGGACGTTCCTGATCTCGAGTGTGTCGGCAAACTTGTCATAGCCGGGGGAGGCGGTGATATCCATCATGGCGGCCATGGGACCGGATAGATGGCCGCGCGCATTACCCTCGTGACCATAGCTGGACTGAAAAAACTGGTTTTCAATATAGATAAAGTTACTCGCTCCCGCGATGGCGCGCAGCATGGCGTAGAGACAGTTGTTCTGCTCACCGGTGGGGGGTTCGCCGTAACCGGCAGCCGCCTCGTCTTTGAGCAGATTTTTGGGGGCGCTGCGTAGGACTTGAACGCGGCAAGTACCGTCTCCCTTTTCGACACGCTCCGGCATACAATCCTCGGCGATGCGGGGGGCTTTGAAGTCTTGCTCGGGCTTATTGTTCTGTGCCGATCTAAGATTCTGCTCCAACCTTTGGATCTGCTCGCGTACCAACGATAGCTTTTTCACGTATTCCAGCTTCTGTACCTGATCCAGCACCTGTGCAAGTTGTTGCTGAAGCTGCCGTTCCAGTTGCTTCAGCTGCTCGATTTTCTGTTTCAGATACTGCTCAAGCTGCTCCACCTGTTCCGGGTCCTGTTCAAGCCCCAGCTTATCCAGTAAGCCGAATGCCTCCAGGA
>JARRNW010000486.1:0-3216 GCA_037384565.1 Candidatus Thiodiazotropha sp. | reverse complement strand
CACAGACCGCCAACCACCAGTCCGGTTCCCCCCCAGGCCTTGACCCTGTCGCTGAGTGTGTAGAACCCAAGGGGATGTTCTTCCGAGTGGTAACCCTTACCGACCAGGGTGAGGGCATCGATCGGGTAGCCCTGCTCCTGTAATTTGATGATCGTCCTCTCAGCCTCGGCATGGGAATCAAAGACACCGATCACGGCCTGACCGAAGCGGTCTGTATCCGCAGCTGTCCGGTCATCTGCCTGAGGGGTTGAGAAATGTTGTGATAGTGTGGTCATCTTCATCTCCTCCGAACTGCAAAATCTCTTGATGCTGATAACTGAATCCGAGCATCAGTCGTGCCAAGCGGTCGACCGCCCAGCCGGTTGCCTTTTCCACAGAATCATGAGAGGGAAATTCCGATTGACTGGTGGGTATCAACCGGGTGATAAGAACCGTTACGGTGTTTTGAACCCGGTCGCTAACGATCGATTGCAGACTGGATCGATTTACGGGTTTGCAAATAGCGGCGTGAACCCCAGACGGCCACCCCGATACCGACGGGTATGAGTATCCCCCCAAGCAGTTCCATCAACAGGATACCCTCGAAGAGTTTTAACAGGGTGATGCCCGAGACCAGCATCATCAGGGCGGTTCGATACCAGGACAGGAGTGTTCGTTCATTGGCCAGACGGGTCCGATCCATGGCCAGAAGATCCCGAAGAATCATCTGTTTACCTGCACCGGTGTAAGGTGGTGCGACCGGGTTGGACTTATTCGACTTCACAGCTCTCACAACAACCTTCCGTTTTTATGGTGTATTTACGTTACGGGATTCAATCCTCGGTGATCAACCCGTACTTCTGTACCCGATAGCGAAGTTTCTCACGGGTCGTGCCGAGTACCCGAGCGGTCAGGCTGACATTGTCATCGTTGCGTGAGAGCGCTTGCGTGAGAATGAAGCGTTCCATATCGTCCAAACTCACGCTGCCATCGAGAGGCAGGCAGATTTGATCCCCTTCGGCCACTGAAGACGTTGGATGAACATGGTTCATCGACTCCGCTTCACTCAGATGCAGCCAACGCTCGGGAAACACCGGCCCGTCGGCCAACAACACACAACGTTCTACAAGGTTGCGTAATTCACGCACATTGCCCGGCCATTCGTAACCGCCCAGACGTCGCCAAACCGAGTCCGGTACCGAGGATACCTTCTGCCCGGAGCGGGCATTGAACTCTTCGATGAACACCGGCAATAGATCCTCCAGATCCTGTTTGCGCTCCCGCAGCGGAGGAACCTCAAGCCGAAACACCGCAAGTCGGTGATACAGGTCGGCGCGAAACTCTCCTTCGGAAATGCGTGACGGCAGGTCCTGATTGGTGGCCGCGATCACCTGTACATCGACCTGCAATTCCCGATCGCCACCCACCCGGCGTACCCGGCGATCCTCGATGGCTTTGAGCAGTTTCGCCTGCAGATCGAGATCGAGTTCACCCAGTTCATCGAGGAACAGGGTACCGCCGTTGGCCTGTTCGATGAGACCGCGATGACGTCCCTTGGCCCCGGTGAAGGCGCCTGCTTCATGGCCGAAGAGTTCGGATTCCAGCAATTCTCTCGGCAAGGCGGCACAGTTGACTTCGACCAGGGGGCCATCGGCCCGTGGACCGGCGTAGTGGAGAATCCTTGCCACCAAACCTTTTCCTGTGCCGGTCTCACCGGTGAGCAGCACTGCCGAGAACGGCACCCTGGCCAGGCGGATCAGCAGTTCGCGCACCTCCCGTGCCCCATCGCTATGACCAAGAAAGGCCTGGGGTGAAAAGCGACTGCCCCGCTCCCGTCCCTCGTCACGCAAACGCCGCTGTGCGCGGGAACTGCGTGCAGCACCCGTCACCACCAGTTGCAGGCGCTCCTGATCACAGGGCTTTTCCAGAAAATCATAGGCTCCGAGTTTGAGTGCCCGCACGGATTCCGGCACACCGCCGTATGCGGTCAGAAGGATCCACTCCCCGGAAATCCCCCGCTTGCGTACCTTCTCCAAGAGATCCAGGGCATTGCCATCCGGCAGATTCATATCGGAAAGCACCACCAAGGGTTCCATGTTCTGTTCGAACAGGATGCTTTCCGCTTCGGCCAGATCTGCAGCCAGGCGGGTTTCCCAGCCGACGCTGGCGAATTCGTCACACAGTTCGGCGCCCAGCAGCGCCTCATCCTCGATGACCAGCAGGGTATCAGACACGGGTATCCTCTCCATTGGGTTGTTTGGGCAGACCGCAGGGTAGATGCAGGGTCACACAGCCGCCGCCATGGGACGAATTACCGAGACTGAGATCACCGTCATGATCCCGCACGAAACGCCGCACCATGGCGAGCCCCAGTCCGCTTCCCCCATCACGCCCCGTGGCGAAGGGCCGGATGCCAATGCGTAGCATCTCCTCGGAAAATCCGGGACCATCATCTTGAACCTGAATCACCAGTTGTCCCGCCTGGTGTTCCGCGCTGATGTGGACTCTGCCCTGATCACCTTGAATCTGTACCGCATTCAGCACCAGGTTAAGCAGCGCCTGGCGCAGCCCCGCAACCGGCAGAAGACAGATCAGATCCGCCGGGATCTGAGAACTGAGCGACACACCCTCGGGAACCTGGTAGCGAATCAGTCCGAGCAGCTCGTTGACGGTCTGGGCGATCACCGTTTCCACGTAGGGCTCCGGTGCGTGACGTGCCAGGTCCACCTGTTGGGTCAATAGATTATTGATGCGTTTGAGTTCGTTGATCACCGCGGCGATGCGGTTTCCCTGCTCTCCCTCTCCCACAAACTGGTGCACCTTGGAACAGGCCAGTTGGATACCGGCCAGGGGATTGCGTAGCTCATGGGCAAATCCCGCGGAAACCGCACCTACTGCCGCAAGCCGCTCCGCGCGGGATAATTCCCGGCTCTGGGCCAGCAACGCCGTGGTGGCCTCGCGCACCCGTTGTTCCAGCAATCGTTCCCGATCCTGATGTTCGGCTTCCAGTTCCTGCAAGCGGGACACCAGGGTGTTGTAACTGTTGAACGCAGGGCGAGCCAGCCGGGCGGTTTGATTCAACTGGTCTTCAGGTACCGGTTTGAATTCCCTTCCGCCGAGCCGGTTGAGCAGATCCTGGAGATCCTTGAGGGGTTGCTTGGTTCGATGCAACAGCAAAAACAAGGCAACGCCACCCACCAGCGGCAGTCCCACCATCAGTGCCATGGCGAGGCGGAA
>JARRNW010000485.1:0-3222 GCA_037384565.1 Candidatus Thiodiazotropha sp. | reverse complement strand
TTCTTTTCCCAGGACGAGGGCTTTACCGATCTGTTTAATGCCAACTATGTGTATGCCAATGACACCCTGGCTAATTACTATGGCTTGGGAAGCGTTGGAACGAACAGCGGAAATCCGGAGGATTTCGTCCAGGTGGACGCGACTGCCGCACATCGTGGTGGTTTGTTGACCATGGGGGCGTTTCTTGCCAACGAAGCGGATCTGGCCGAAAGCTCGCCGATCAAACGGGCGGTAAATATCCGGTTGCGGATGCTTTGCCAGGATATCCCGAAGCCGGATGCGAATATCGCGACCTTCCGTGCCGAGGAGATGGAGAAAGTGCTACAGGAACTCCAGGGAGAGTCCATCCTGAATCGGGACTTCGTGGCAGCCATGACCAAGGAGTCACCCTGCTCCGCATGCCATGACGAGATCATCAATCCACTGGGATTCTCCATGGAGGACTATGATGCGGCGGGACGCTATCGCAGCGTGGATCACAATGGACTTTCGATCAACAGCACGGGCACGCTCTATGGTGTGAGCTCGCTGTATGATGGAGAGGCCTTGGACGTGTCCGGTGGTAAGGATCTGTCCGACAAGTTTGCCGAGTTGGATTCCGTAAAGGCTTGCTTCTCGTCGAATGTGTTCCGTTACGCGATGAATATCGGCCACGATACCATCGACGCAGCCAATGAACAGCTTGGAACGCTGACACCGGAAGAGAAACAAGATTACAGCTGTTCGGTTGATAATCTGACCACGACGCTTGCTTCCAGCAACAGCATGGCGGACCTCTTTACCAGGATGACAACTCTGGATCTGGTTCGATTCAGAAAGCAACGTGATCGTTAATCCTAAGCAGCTCAAAGGAATCAACATGAAAAGTAAATCTCAAATCGAATCCGCAAGCCGCCGGGGGGTTCTGAAAAAAATGGGAGGCCTTGGCCTCTCCGGGGCGATGTTCAAACTCTCGCTGTTGAGCGGTAATCTTTTGTGGGCACGCTCTGTGTTTGCCGCGACGGCACCGAAACGGGTGATCTTCGCCTACACTCCCGGCGGTGCCCTCCCGGATGCGTGGATGCCATCGGGGTCGGAGACGAATTTCACCTTGCCGGTGGCTTCGGCTCCCCTGGAGTCAGTCAAACAGCACTGTGTGTTTCTCAATGGAGTGAACATGAACAATCCCGGTCATGGATTGACCTCAAAGGCATTGGGAACCCATGAACGGACCATGACCCTTGATCTCTATCTGGCTAAAGCACTGGGCCAGGCAACGCCCTTCTCACTGTTGCAGTTGGGTGTGATCAGTAACGGCTTTGGCAGTATTTCAAGAAACAATTGGAATGAGCCTGCTTTTGAAGACAGTCCGTTCAATGCTTTCGACCGTCTCTTCGGAGCGGGTGCGGCAGTGACGGAAGATATTGATACACGTCGCAAGCGCAGTGTGCTCGATTGTAACCTGGAGGCGCTCAACCAGATGCGCAGCAGTCTGGGTGGCTTTGAGAGAGCACGCTTGGATCAACACACCGAAGCGATCGAGCGCATAGAAGCGCGTTTGAATGCAGCAGCGCAAACCCCCGACGGGGGCGGTGGGGTCTGTACCTCGCCTGTTTTCAATTCAGGTGGGTTTAACGGTGCGACCAACACAGATGTCAACTTCGATAGCATTGCCGACCTGCAGGTCGATGTGGCAACTTTGGCCTTGAAGTGCGACCTGACCCGGGTGGTTTCGCTTATGTTCGGGAACCATCAGTGCGATTTCACTGTGCCCGAAGCCGGTGTAAATACGAATTATCACTCGAGTATCCACGGTCGTCCCGCGGGGGACTACAACCAGTATCGAACCTATTTCACGCAAAAGCTGAAATACCTGATCGAGAGTCTGGCCAGTACGGAGGATATGGACGGCAATACACTGCTCGACAACACCATCATCCTGCAGGTCACGGATATGGGTGACGCCCGTTCCCATGGTGGTGACAACGTACCGTATATGCTGGCTGGACGTGGCGGCGGGGTCCTGAACACCGGCAGAATGCTCAACCTCAATGGAGCGGACTACAACAGCGTGCTCGATACCGTGGCACTCGCCATGGGTGTCTCTGCTAATGGCTCCGGCTACCAGAACTACGGTGCCGGTCCCATAGGCGGTATTCTCAACTAATTTTCCACTTTTCAACCACGTTCTTCCCTCCGCCTGATCACGACGATCTGGCGGAGGGCGGTATGACCCTATGTCCAATGGCGGGCGATGGGATTTCTATGAACCGTACCAGCCATGTCTGGCTCGATCATCTGCGCTTCAATCTGATCAGTGACGGTCATATCGATATTTACGACAGTTACAACGTGACCCTGAGCTGGAATCAGTTCAAAGGTAAAAACGAAGCGGTATGTGGCGGTAAGCAGCACTACACTCAGTTGATTTCGAATTCTCAGGTAACCCTGCATCACAATGACTGGACGCGCCGGAGCAGCCTGACTGGTCCCTGCTGTTTGATGAAAATTTTCAGACCAAACCGGGGCTAAAGGGATTCGCTGACGGGTTGTTGTGAGGCGCCCCTCCCGTTTGTGAGGGGCAGGTGCGTGGTGCTATTATGGCAAGCCGTCGTGTTGGGTGCTTACCATGAAATGGGACGGTTGTTGTTCGGGCCAAAGGAAGGAGTCCGCTAACAAGTTTGGGTTCGGGATTTTGTTTGAATAGTGGTTTTGTATAATGTGCTCAATGTTCGCGAATCAGGATGAAAAAGCCAAGAACGGCAGTCAGTTACATGTGCGTCAGGTCGACTTGGTGCGCATGGATATTCCTCAACAGCGGTCGGTTAGGCGTCGTGTCTCCCCTGTGGGGGAGCCGAGCAAGAAAGGGGCGCCGAGCAAGAAACAGGATAATTCGCGCCAGGCGTTTATCCCTGTGCAAGCGGAGCGAAAACTGGGAAAGCTGCTCATCAACAAGCTTAAGTGTGAAAACACTACCCTGAGCGAAAAATACCAAGACCTGCAAAACCAGTTGGCGCGACAAATGGACGAAGCGCGCAGTAGAGAGCAGTTGTTGATCGAGCAGCTGGAGTCGAGTCAGCAGCAACTGACAGCCCTCAAACACGAAAACGCTGGATTGCGAGAAGTGCTGTTGGAGATGGAACGCCAGCAGATCGATGTCTCAAACGAAGAGTTGATAGCACTGCGCAAGGCGGTGGCGGTGGCGGAAGAGAAACGATTCAAGGCAGAAGCGCAGGCGCAACA
>JARRNW010000484.1:0-3882 GCA_037384565.1 Candidatus Thiodiazotropha sp. | reverse complement strand
TGGAATAGATTTAGGCGATCTGGCTGAAATTGAAATATATGAATTCGCGAGCACACCGGTGAGCAGTCCCCGATCGAACACCTGATGCAGGGGGATGTAAATTTCGCCGTATCCAGCGCCAATGTAGTCTTGCAACGGGCCAAAGGCTATCCGGTGGTGGCCCTGGCGGCGATCTATCAACACAGTCCCTATGCCCTTCTGGTGCGGGCCGACGCCAATATCCGCAGGGCTTCGGATCTTGCCGGACGGCGGATCATGTTCGGCAGCGGTACCCAGGACAGTGCGCTGCATGCGATGTTGAATCGAGCCGGCGTGCAGGAAACGGACTACACCCGACTGCCCAGCAGCTTCGATGCCTTGTCGTTGATGCGCGGTGAAACGGATGCCTTCAATGCCTATCAGACCGATCAGGGCTTTCGGCTCCAGGAGATGGGTGTCGAACCCTACTTCATCAACCCCCGGGATTATGGGATCGATTTCTATGGGGACGTACTGGTGACCCGGGAGGGGGAGATTCGAGAGCATCCCCGCCGGGTTGAACGGTTCTTACGCGCCAGTCTCAAGGGCTGGGCCCATGCCCTGGAACAGGTGGATGAGACTATCGATCTGATCCTGGAAAAGTACAACACCCAGGGCATGTCCCGGGCGCATCTGCGTTCCATCGATCTGATCCTGGAAAAGTACAACACCCAGGGTATGTCCCGGGCGCATCTGCGTTACGAGGCGGAGGCGTCCCGGGCGCTGATCGAGCCGCTGCTGGTTGAGATCGGCTATATGAACCCGGAACGCTGGGCGCATATCCAGTCGGTGTTTGTTGAGCTGGGTGTTCTGGGCCCCAACAGCAACATCGAAGGGATGATCTACGAACCTCCAGGTCCGGTGCCCACCTGGGTGGTCTGGTCCGTGGAGCATACCATTATTCTGGTCATTGCCTTGCTGGCCTTGAGTTTGATGATGCTGGCCTGGATGAATGTGCACATGCGTCATCAGGTACGCTTGCGCAGCGCGGAGCTTGAGCAGCAGGAGTACCGATACCGGACGATCTTCAATGCCGCGCCGGAAGGCCTGTGGCTGATCAATCCCAAGCGGAAAACCGTGGATGCGAACAAGCGTTTGCTGGCCCTGCTCGGCTACGATCTCGATGAGATGCTGGGCAAGTCGCCTATGGACTTCGTGGATGCGGAGAACCGTACAATTTTACAGGAACAGATGTCGCGGATCAGCACTACGGATCGGCGCACTTACGAAATCGCGCTACGCCATCGGGATGGTCATAACATTGCCACCCGTTTCAGCGCCGTGACCCTCAGGCGGCAGGATCGCAGTATGGTTGCCTCGATTGCGTTTGTCGAGGATATCTCCGAGCGCAATCGCCTGGAGGCGGAACTGCGTACCGGCGAGCAGAACTTGCGTCGTCTGATCAATGCGCAACCGGCCTGTGTGAGCACCTTCGATGCCGGCGGGCGGTTGTTGAGTATCAATCCCAAAGGGCTGGAGATCTTTCAGGCCGAGGCACTGGAGGAAATCAGAGAAAGCTTCAGTAGTCGGCTGATTGATCCAGCTTTTCGTAAGGAGTTCGATCTGCTGAACACTTCTGTGTTTCAGGGTCACAGTGGACACTTCACCTTCAGCGCCATCGGCTGCCAGGGTCGTCAGATCTGGCTGGAGATGCATTCCGTCCCGATCATGGATGCCCAGGGTGAGGTGATCGAACACCTCGGATTGACCCACGATGTCACCGACCGTCTGCGTATGGAGATGCAGATCCTCGAGGAGCGGGAATTCCTCCAATCGGTCATTGATAACATCAGCGATTCGGTGATGGTGATTGATCCCAGCCTGCAGATTCAGTTGATGAATAAGCGGGTCAAATCGGTACTGCAGAAGTTTGAGGTCGAGGCTGGCCAGATCAAGCACTTTTTCGATCTGCCCTATGTGAAAAAGCCTGCTACCGGAGAGGCCCCGGAGGTCTGCCCGGTGCTCGAGGTACTGGAGACCGGACGCCAGGCCACGGCGATCGTTACAAGTCCTGTCTCCTCCCGCTCCAACAAGCACAACCGGGTCGAGGTGATCGCCTCGCCCCTGCTCAACCAGGATGGCAGTATCCGTGGCGTCATCGAGGTGGCCCGGGACATCACCGAACATCTGGAACTGCTCGATGAGGTGAAGCAGCAGAAGGATGATCTTGAGCATCTGGCGCATCACGACTCCCTGACCAATCTGCCCAACCGGGTGCTGTTTCTGCTGCGTCTGAAACAGGCAATCAGCAAGGCCAAGCGCACCGACCGGCAGATGGCGGTGCTGTTCGTCGACCTGGATCGCTTCAAGGAGATCAACGACACCCTGGGGCACGCAGTGGGCGATAAGGTGCTGAAAGAGGTGGCTGAGCGGTTCCGCAAATGTGTTAGGGAGGAAGACCTGATTGCGCGCCTGGGCGGTGACGAATTCGTGTTTCTTACCGAGGGGCTGGAGAGACCTCAGCATGCCGCGGCGATGGCTCAGCAGATTATCCAGTCACTGTTTCTGCCGTTTACCATGGTCAATCAGCAGTTTTTCCTTACCGCCAGTATCGGTATCAGTATCTATCCCCAGGATGGCAAGACCGCCGAGATGTTGTTGCGTAATGCGGACGCGGCCATGTACAAGGCCAAGGAGGAGGGCAAAAACACCTTCCAGTACTACACCGAGGATATGACCGAACAGGCCTTCGAACGGATCTTTCTCGAGACCAGCCTGCGGCGCGCCCTGGAGACCCATCAGTTAGTGGTCTATTACCAGCCCCAGGTGGAGATGTCTTGGGACCAGGTGATCGGGGTCGAGGCGCTGGTACGCTGGGTCAATCCGGAGATGGGGCTGGTGGCGCCCTCCCGGTTCATCCCCCTGGCGGAGGATACCGGACTGATCATCCCCCTGGGTGAACAGGTTATCCGCATGGCCTGCGAGCAGATGGTCAAATGGGAGGCCCAGGGCATTCGTCCCCGCTACATGTCCATCAACCTGTCAGTGAAACAGGTCGAGAACCACAGCCTGATCCCGGCCCTGCAGGACATTCTGGAACAAACCGGTTGCCGTCCCGAATGGCTGGAGTTCGAGGTGACCGAAGGCTCTCTGGTGAAGGATCCGGACAAATCCGGTGCCGTGCTCCAGCAACTGCGGGATCTGGGGTTCGAACTTGCGATCGACGATTTCGGCACTGGCTATTCCTCCCTGGCCTACCTCAAGCGCTTCCCCCTGACCCGGTTGAAGATCGATCAGTCGTTTATTCGTGATGTACCCGACGATGCCGATGACAAAGCCATCACCCGGGCGATCATCGCCCTGGCGAAAAGCCTCAACCTGCGTGTTCTGGCTGAAGGCGTTGAGCAGGAGGAACAAAAACAGTTCCTCGTCGAAGAGGGGTGTCTCGAGGCCCAGGGCTACTATTTCGGCCAGCCTTACAGCGAAACCGAGATGACCCGGTTGTTACAGAACTCTGCGCGTTTGCAGAATGCCGCGCAGGGTCCCGGGCAGCCGACGGGCTACTCAGCCTGAAAATGTGGTAGGTTACAGCGACAGGCCGATTTCCACACAACTCCTGCTGCCGGTGCTTCAGGATCTCCGGGTATGATACGCATGTTGACCAGGGGCGGATCCACGGCCGGCAAACCAAACCGGTCAGAAACTGTCCTACCCATTCGAAGCAGACAACTATCCGTCACGCAAAGCAGACTGATCCATGCCGCGGTTTCCATTCATCCTGATACTACTGTTCGGTGTGCAAGGCGCCTGGGCTCTGAATCTCAGGGTGGATGTGAGTGGTCTGGATTCCGAACTCAAGGAGAATGTGCTGGCCTTTCTCTCGGTGGAGCAGGAGAAGTCCCGCGCATCGCTGAGTGAGGCAAG
>JARRNW010000483.1:0-3244 GCA_037384565.1 Candidatus Thiodiazotropha sp. | reverse complement strand
CTTCTTCGGACCTGGCGGGATGATGGACGACTTCTTTAACAACTACCTCCGGCAGTTAGTCGACACCAGTCGCCGCACCTGGCGTTGGAACGCCGCTGGCAACCGTTCCCTCGGTATTCCCACCAGCACGCTGAAACAGTTCCAGCGCGCGGCAGTAATCCGGGACGCCTTCTTCAGCGGCAGTGGCCTGGAACCCAAGATCGATTTCGAGATCAAGCCCCTGGGCATGGACACCACCATCACCCAGATCACCCTGCTTCTGAACCAGCAGCGGGTACGCTACAACCACGGACCGACCCGTTGGACCCGTCTCACCTGGCCTGACGACTCGGGTATCAGTGATGCCAAGATCCTGCTGGCGCCCCCGGCGGGTAGCAAACCTTCGGGAATCACCGAAGACGGTCCCTGGGGCTTGTTCCGCCTGCTCGACCAGGCCAAGGTCAGCCCCACCGATGCCCCGGAGACCCTCCAGGTGGCTTTCGACATAGGGGGTCGCAAATCCCGTTTCGCCGTGCGTGCCAGCGGTGCGCTCAATCCCTTCAAGCTTAAAGAACTGACGGATTTCCAGTGCCCGAACCGACTTTGAATTCAACACCCAATGACGACTATCCGGGTCTCTACGGCAAGATTCCCACGCTCGGGGATTTCGTCACCCGACGCCTGCCCAGAGGTTTCATCGGACCCTGGGAGACCTGGATGCAGGAGGCCCTCGCCATCAGTCGCGAACAGTTAGGTGATTTCTGGCTCGATAACTATCTGACCAGTCCCCTGTGGCGATTCACCCTGTCACCCGGCATTTGCGGCGAACAGGGTTGGGCCGGCATTCTCATGCCGAGCGTGGACCGGGTAGGTCGTTACTACCCGTTCACCCTGGCCGCACGGCTCGATCCCCAGTGTAATCTGTTCCTTTTCATGGAGGAGTCAGAGGGATGGTTCTCCCGAATGGAGGATCTGGCTCTTTCCTGCCTCGATGATGGATTCGACATGGCCGCCCTGGATCAGCAACTACAAGCCCTGGGGTCCCCCACCTGCCAGGCCAATGAACTGGAACTGGGAGGATCCGCCTTGAGCAATGCCTGGCATGCGCATCTGGGCGAACAAAGCGCCCTGCGCAGCCTCTATCCCAGATTTCTCCCCCATCTGATGAAGAAACTGCTGTTTGCCTACAGTCTGTGGTGGACTCAGGGTTCCGAACGCATCTCCCCTTCCCTGCTGATCTGTCAGGGACTGCCCCAAATCAAGGGTGCCAGTGCCCTGATCGACGGCGCCTGGGCACAACACGGCTGGGAAGAGATTGAAAACGGAACCTTCCAGATGGGATTCACCCCGGATGAAACCCCAGAGTCCCCATGAGTCAGAACAGCTTCTACTGGGTCTCCGCGCACCTATCAGACAAAGGGATGGTCCGTTCCATCAACGAGGACTCCTGTCTGGACCGGGCCGACCTGGGACTCTGGGTGGTCGCTGACGGCATGGGGGGGCATGCCGCGGGGGATCTCGCCTCGCAGATGATCGTGCAGGAACTAAAATCCACCCAGCCCGGGGATTCGATCAGCCATCTGGCCAATGAGGTCGCACTGCGCTTGCAGACGGTCAACCAGCGACTCCTGGAGGAGTCGCAACGCAGGGGTGGGGAGATTATCGGTTCCACGGTCGTAACCTTGTTGGCGCATGACGGTTACTGTATCTACCAGTGGGCCGGTGACAGCCGCATTTATCTGTTCCGCCGGGGCATCCTCAAACAGCTCAGTCGGGATCACAGCCAGATCGAAGAACTGATCGAACTGGGCATGTTGAGTGCCGACCAGGCTGAACAGTCCGCCATCGCAAACTACATCACCCGCGCTGTGGGCGCCAGTGAAAACCTCGAACTCGAAGCCGAGATCATCGAACCCCGGGACGGGGACCTGTTCCTGCTGTGCAGCGACGGGTTGAACAAGGAGGTCAGCGACGACGAAATCACCGAGGTCCTCGAAAACTACCCATTCCAGGAGGCCATCCAGCAGCTCATCGACCTGGCCATGGCCCGTGGTGCCCGAGACAACATCACCCTGATCCTGGTTGAGGCCCGTTCGACTCATATTGCGGGAGACACTGAAATATGATCTTCTATGTCTGTGCCAAAGAAACCAGCAGACACACCCCTGGTAATCAAGGACGCATGTTGTGAAAGTGGTCAATATCCGTATCGGGCAAGTTTGCAAGCTCTCTCTGATTGCCCTAGTCACCCTGTCCCTCGCCGCCTGCGAGATGTTCGGCCCGACCCAGACAGAAGAACCCGCCGAAACAGTCGCGGAACCGGTCCAGGAGGTAACCCCCCCACCCCCTCCGGACAACCTCTCACCCACCAAGCGGGTCCGCAAGGCCATGCAACTACTGCAAAACGGCGAATACGATCAGGCCAGGGACCAGCTCAACTGGGCTTTGCAAGAGAAACCCAATCTACAAATCGCCAGCCAGTTACTGGAACAGCTGGATGCGGATCCTATTGATTATCTCGGCTTGAAGAATTTCTTCTATGACGTACAACCCGGTGACTCGCTCTCGCTGATCGCCAAGAAGTTCCTCGATGATCCGATGAAATTCGTGATCCTTGCGCGTTACAACAAGCTCGATAATCCGAGCCGCCTGGCACCCGGACAACGTATACGGGTACCCGGAGAAATGCCCCCGACACCGAAGCGCAAACCGAAACGCAAAAAAACACCCGTTCCGGTGCAGGCGACTCCGGTACCTGAGCAAGCGCCGATACCCGCCGAACAGACCGAACCAGCCATGGCTGAGCAGGCAGTGATGACGGAACCCCCCGCCACCGAACCCAGCAATGAACCGGTCGTTGAGGTGGATACCCAAGAAGACGTCCCGTCGCAAGAACCCTCTCCTGAGCAGGAACAGATCATCGCGGATGACACACCAAACACCGCCGACACCCTGGAGACCGCCGGCCGGCTGCATAGCACGGGGGATCTGGCAGGCGCCATCGCTCTGCTTGAGAGCGAGGTCTTGCGCACCCCCCAGACCGATGAGATCAACGAGCAGTTGGCCCAATATTACCGGGAGTACGCCAACCAGTTGATTGCCCGTGAACAATTGGAGCCGGCTCGTTCGGTTCTCGAAAAGCTAATCATTCTCGATGCCTCCGATGAACAAGCCATTAATACCCTGATCCTGGTCGAGGACCGTATCGAAGCCCGCAAACTGTTCGTTAAAGCCGACGGACTGCAACAGGCAGGCAAGCTTGAGG